>JAGLGJ010000022.1 GCA_023144075.1 Candidatus Bathyarchaeota archaeon
GCATGCCTCTGAAACTCAACCAAACTGGAAGGAGTAACCTTCTCGAAACACTTTTTCCCATCTAGAAAAGTCAAATAGTCTAGAAGCATATTCAATCTAGGGACATGACTCTTATGATCATAAGCCGCCAACCATCTGCGAAGAGCAGGATCAGACCCAAAATCGGAAGACATGTCTATTATAGCCCAATAAATAATGACAATTCGTATATTTAACGAATTTGAATGTTATGTATATGTATAAATGACTTGATGCTTAACTGGATTGACCTAATATGAAAGGAAACAACGGTAAAGATGAGGCTGACTTCTGCAGAATACTATTGAAAACTAATGCTCTAAGGTTTGGAGTATTCAAATTAACGAGTGGAAAACTAAGCTCTTACTATATTGATCTTCGGGCTCTTCCGAGCTATCCAGAGTCTTTTAAGAAAGTGATGGAAATCTATGAAGCTTTACTGAAAAACACTGTTGGTTTAGATAAATTTGATAGAATCTCCTGCGTTCCTACCTCAGGGCTTCTTTTCGCATCAGTTCTTGCATACTGTGTTTCAAAGCCTATCTTATACACAAGAAAAGAAAAGAGGACTCATGGACGAGAAAGAAAGATCGAGGGCGAATTAAAGCCAGGAGACAATATCATCATCCTCGATGACCTTATAACATCTGGAAAAAGCCTTATCGAAGCCATAGAAGCAATAAGAGCCGAAGGTGGGATAGTAAAAGACGCGTTAGTACTAATTGACAGGCAAGAGGGAGGAAAAAAGAATCTGAAAAAGGTTGGAGTCAATCTTCACTCATTTATGAACATCACTAAGATTGCTAATATACTCCACGAACAAGATGTGATTGAAGAAGAAAAATATAATGAGATAATTAAACAGTCCATTGATAATGAGTGACTAAGATGAGATTCCTTACCATAGGTTTAGGTCATTGCGGAGGAAAGATCGCAGATGATTTCAAAAGAGCAGCGATCGACAAGAAAGGCATGATAATGGATGTCTGTGCAATAAACAGCGACATAGCTGATTTAGCAACACACAAAAATATTCCAGAAGATAACAAGTTACTTATCGGCAGTGGCAGAGGCGCAGCAAAGAATTGGAAGGAAGGGAAGGATGCGGCGTTACAAAGTGATACCAACATTAAATCTCTAATCTCAAAATTGTTAAGCGCAGATACAGATGTGATTCTACTAACCTTGGGTGAGGGTGGAGGAACTGGATCTGGTGTAGCACCAACAATAGCCGAAATTATTAGCGACTTTGGAAAAACGTGTATATCCATAGTCACGCTGCCTTTTGAGACGGAATCAGTTAGATCTAAAGTAAACGCAGCTATGGGACTTGATATGTTGTATAGGCAAGAATCAGTTAAAGCAATAATATGTATTGAGAATGATAAGCTAACCGCACATTATCCCAACAAATTGTTGACTGAGGCCTATGAAAAAGTCAATGAAATTGCAGTACAGACCTTTCTTGATTTGATAGATCTTGCCCGAATGCCCAGCAGAGCTGATAGAATTGATGAGTCAGAACTAGCATCAATATTTGAATATCCTGGCTTCGCGACCTTAGCAAATTTCAGAACTCAAGCAAACATGGTAGAAGATGTTGCTACAACTCTAAGGCGTAGCTGGGACTCTAGCCTTTTCGCGGAAGTTGATCCATCGACAGCATCTGGAGTAATATTTGGTGTTCAAGGGCCGACACACTTATTCACCACCATTCAAGTGGACGCAATTAGACGTGCTCTACACGAACTTCTTGCTGGAAAGGATGCAATGCTAGGAATATATCCTTCAGAACATCTTAGATGGGCTTCATACATTGGTATTTTAACTGGTATGGATGTTCCAAAAAAGGTAAGCGCCCTTCTTAAAAAGGCCAAAGATGAATATCAGCAACATGAGACAATGCTGGAAGCAAAAGCCAAGTCCAAAAAAGAAGGTCTAGGATTCAGACTTGAGGAAGACCTATCTTTACAGAAACCCGGCCAAGTTCTGGCTAAACCCAAAATACAAAGAACCGACTTAGAAAAACTTGCAGATACTAATAGCAAAAGAGCAGATACTGATAAGAATATTCTGCAAGCCATTGATATCATTAACTCAAAGAGAGGAGAAAGAATGACTTTGGAAGAACTCTCAGGATTACTACAAAATGAAGCAGATGCTGAGGACGAGCGTTCAGCGATTTCCATGATCTTAGAGTTACAAAATCGTGGATATCTAGTGGAAGTAAAAAAGAATCTCTATCAGATAGCCTGATCGATACTAAATATAAATCAAATTTCTTATTGAATTGGTCTAAATAATATTATGTCTACTTCCTGATTTTCATCTATCCCATCAATGTCTTCTGGGATTATCAATAATCCATTGGCATGGATCATGCTTGATAAAATTCCAGATCCTGTCGTTCTCACTGGTTCAGCAACATATTTTCCATGAGTATCAGAAACCTTCACTCTTACGAAACTACGCATTCCAACATTTGATGCTATTCTTCTAGTAACCCTAGCTCGTACCCGAGGCTCCAACTCATATGTGGAGCCTAGCATCTTTGCAATTAATGGTCTGGCAAAAACATAAAAACCGATCATTGCTGCAACAGGATAACCTGACAAACTAATTATTGGTTTATTGTCGATGGAAGCCAGTGAAGTAGGTCTTCCAGGTTTTATTGCGACTCCATGAACTATGACCCCAGGATCTCCCAATGAATCAATTGCTTTAACTGTAAAATCAAAGAGACCTGCAGAGGTACCGCCAGTAACAATAAGTATGTCAATTTTTTCAAGCGATTCGCTAATTTTTTCCCTTAAATGTTCATACTCATCTTTAACCAAACCTAAAAGAACAGGTTCAGCTCCAATATCAATAGTCATCGCTGCTAGGACAAGACTATTAATTTCTACGATCTTTCCTTCTTGATTGTTGGAATCTAGAGATGTGAGCTCACTTCCTGTAGAAAGGATCCCAATTTTCGGTTTTTTAAATACTTCAACGGATCTGATTTTGAGGGCTCCCAACATACCAATATCTTGTGGTTTCAGTTTCATTCCTTTCTTCAAAATTGGTTCTCCTTGGTTGACATCTTCGCCTTTCCAAGACACATCTTCGCCTGGAGGTACAGATTTGCATATTTGGATCATACCAGGCTGAACCACATCTGTATATTCTACCATAATCACAGCATCAGATCCTTTTGGTATTGGAGCTCCAGTCAGAACATAAGTGGTCTCACCAGAAGTAATAGTGAAATCCGAATTAGTGATTTTTGATTTCAAACGAAGAAGTATTGGATTGCTTGGTGAGGCATTGAATGTGTCTATCGCAGATACTGCGTAGCCATCTACAGCAGATTGATTATTCTGAGGAAGATCATATTTTGCTTTAATATCGCATACGAGAACTCTGTTAAAAGCGCTTTTGATTGGTAGAATTTCGGAATCAAGAATATCCATTCTAATTGATCCGTAAAGCATCTCCAAAGCTTTATCAATTTTTACCATCTTACTAGATTTTATGGGTGATGTCATGTTGAATTCTTTTTCCTGTTCATGGTTGAATTAGTTTTGTATAGATGCTTATGTTTCTTAGTTCAATTTGTATCGTATCGTTCATAGATGGTATATGCTAACGATTTAATCGAGGAATTGTGGATGAAAGATTCAATTCATTTAATTTTTCTTCTTTTGGGATACCATTTTCAGTCCACCCTCTTTCTTCATAATATTTATTGAGCATTAATTCGAGTTCCACAATTTGTCCTTTACTTCCGCCATCGTTAAGAGGTTCTTCTAGAAATCGTTTCGGAAGTGTATCATCTGATCTAGTTGCCCCACAAGTTATGTTAAACACTCTTTTCAAATTGTAAGTTCTTTCACCAACTTTTAGGAATTCATCCAATTTCATGTCCCAACCTGTAACCATATTCAGCATTGAAAGAACTGATGCAGGTGGGAGAAATACAAATTTACACATAATTAAGGAGTCCATTATATCATGCCAGTTCTGGACTGCTATTACCGGAAAAGCTTTGTCATCAGTCGTGAAGCGTTCATATCTCTTATGGATACCTAGGTCTGGTATCCTCTCTCCTTGTTCAATATGATAGACTAGACCTCTAAGGTGGCATGCACCTCTGTGAGATGTTGCATATTGTAGTCCAAGCCCTTTGAATGCTCTAGGATCGTGCATAGGTATTTCCAAACCTTTGACATGAAGGGCAAATTCTTCCGCTTCTTTATCAATTTCTTTTGCAGCTCGTTTGACGCCTTTCGCTAGGATTTTTCCGAATCCTTTTGTCTTTCCAATTTGGTGTAGTGTATTAATTATGGCTTCACCGCTCCCCCATTCCAATGTGATGTCTTTCATATTCTCTTTGGAGATCAAACGTTTTTCGTAACATTCCATTGCGAAGGCTATCACGCTTCCAGAAGATATTGTGTCCATCCCATATCTATTGCACAACTCGTTACCAGCGGCAATGATGTTCAAGTCATCATTAAGACAAAGTGCTCCTAAGGAGGCGCATGTCTCATATTCTGGACCCGACCCTTCTTCTCTTGTACCAGATTTGTCTGCAGTTATGTGTCTGCCACATGCTATGATGCATCGATAGCATGCCCATTGTTTCTTTAGAATGGATTTTGCCATAGCTTCACCACTGATTTTTTCTACGCCCTCTGTCCAAGAACCTTTATTGAAATATTTTATCGGGACATCTCCGTATTCGTGCATCATGGTCATGATTCCATCAGTGCCATAAGAAGAATATATTTGGGCAGTTGGATGAGATCTGATTGTTACATAGATTCTTCGAAGAAACTCATTTAACATTTCATTTCTAGCAGCTGGGATTACATTAATTTTCGTCCCCCTAACGGCTATTGCTTTGAGATTTTTAGATCCCATAACTGTTCCAACACCGCATCTGCCTGCGGCACGTCCTGAGTCGTTCATGATTGATGCAAATAGGACGCCATTCTCTCCAGCTTGCCCAATGGATGCAACCTTAAGGGATTGATCTTCTAATTCATCTTTGAGATATTCTTCTGTTTGATAAGTGTCTGCTCCCCATAATTTTGAAGCATTTCTTAGTTCTATTTTCCCATCGATTATTGATAGGTATACTGGGCTGTCCGATCTTCCTTTGATGATTATCCCATCATACCCAGAGAATTTTAATTCTGGTCCCCAAAATCCCGCTGCATGTGATTCTGCCCATAACCCTGTAAGTGGAGATTTTGTACATACACAATATCTTCCACAAGATGGAGAAGCGGTTCCTGTTAATGGACCAGTCATGAATAATAAAATGTTTTCAGGAGATAGTGGGTCGACCGATGGATCTAATTCATCAAAGATGATTTTGGCCGCTAAGCCACTGCCGCCAATATATTCTTTCAAATCATACTTGTCAAGGTTCTCAGTAAATATTCTTGATTCGGTGAGATTTACTCGAATTAACTTGTTTATGTGTCCAAACATCGTTTGAATACCATCATATTTTATAGAGTTTCTTAATCAACTCTATTTGGTCTGAAGGAATCTCCTCAGGAGGCCCAAAAGTGCTTGCGACAAACGTCATTATGGCCGCCTCTTCAAGGATCTCAACAGTAGATAGGGCTTCGATGAGGTCAAAACCAACAGTTATGACTCCATGGTTTTGAAGAATCACTGCTCTCTTACCAAGAATGGCATCTCCTACTTGATTGCCCAATTCCTCTGTTCCTGGATATTTGAAGGGTAAAATGGGTACATCAGCCAATATGGTTGCAGCTTCTAATGTAATTGGTCGAAGTTTCACATTGGCCAATGCGAGACCCATAGTGAAAGGACTATGAGTGTGTAATATGGCGTTAACATCGGTTCTCTTCTTATAAATCGCTGTGTGAAAATACCATTCAATTGATGGTTTGAAAATTCCTTCAATAATTTTACCCTCGAGATCTATCTTTATTAAATCTGAAGGATTAAGGTCTGGCTTGTAAAGCCCACTAGGAGTAATCCATACTTTTTCTTCTCCCATTTGTCGGGCACTTGCGTTTCCACCTACACCCGTCATAAGACCTCTACTATGAAGAGATTTCATGCAATCTATAATCTGTTTTTTCAGGATTTCTTCATCTAGATTGATGCCCATGTTATTCACGAACCAACTTTTCATTAGTGCTTATTACTAGATAATTAGTTTCATTTTGTACAAATCTTCCATATCGATTTACATTGTAATCTTATCGATAGATTGAAATTCTTCTTTTCATTCTAACAGAGTTCGATTCGCATTGACTGAAAAACCTTTGGCTGCAATAATATCTGCTGGGCTTTCAAAATTTGGAAAATTAGATGGGCTTTCTGCTAGAGAAATTTTTGCTTATGCTGCAAAAGAAGCGTTCGAAAAATGTCCAAATCTTGATCCAAAGAAAGATGTCAAGGGATTATATCTGGGTCACATGTCAGAATCCGCAGAACATCAAGGCCATACAGGACCTATGGTGGCAGATTGGATAGGACTCAATCCTATGCCTGCTGTAAGGTTTGAAAACGCATGTGCATCATCTGGTGTTGCTTTAAGATGTGGTATCCAAGCAATTAAATCAGGATTTGCAGATGTAATTATGGTCGGTGGCGTTGAGAAACTAACACATTTAGCAACCTCTGATGCGACCGAATATCTTGCTCTTTCTGCGGATAACTTTTTCGAACAATGGCATGGATTTACATTCCCAGGATTATTTGCTTTGATAGCAAGAGCCCATATGCATGAATATGATACTACAGGAGAGCATTTAGCTATGATTGCAGTGAAGAATCATCATAATGGCTCATTAAACCCAAAAGCCCAGATGCAAAAAGAAATTACTATCGAACAAGCAATGACGTCAAGAGTAGTCGCTTCACCATTGAAACTCTTCGACTGTTCTCTTATCTCAGATGGTGCATCATGTGTGATCCTTACAAAACCCGAGCTAGCAAAGAGATTTTCTGATAACCCCATATACATAAAGGGGAGTGGTCAAGCAAGTGATACTATCGGACTTTATGAAAGAGATGATCTAACTTCACTGAATGCTGTAGCATTAGCTGCACGAGAAGCTTACGAAATGTCTGGAATGAAACCAAAAGATATTGATGTTGCCGAGGTTCACGATTGTTTTACAATTGCAGAGTTAATTATCAGTGAGGATGTTGGATTCTGCAAGAAAGGTGATGGAGGCAAACTAGTTCAATCAGGTGATACTGCAATTGGTGGGAACATTCCCATTAATACAAGTGGTGGGTTAAAATCAAAGGGGCATCCCGTTGGTGCGACAGGTGTGGCTCAAGCATATGAAATATTTTTGCAGCTTACAGGACAAGCCGGGGCACGTCAAGTAAATGATGCTGAAATAGGTCTCACTCTGAATCTTGGAGGGCATGGGTCCACGGCCGTAGCTCATGTTTATAGCAACACAATATAGACACAAGATTCCAATTAAGTACAAAGGAGTTAGAGAGTTTGGAAGAAATTACCCTTAACCGAGATGAGCAAGGAGAGATTCTGCCGACTATCCAAAATTTCTATAAATTCTGTGGACATGGAAGACTCATGGCATTGAAGTGTATTGAATGCGAAAAATTAATAATCCCACCGAGAATCATCTGCCCCAAATGTTCGTCATCTAGATTCAAATGGATCCAATTAAGTGGCAAGGGAAAATTACGAACTTTCTCTTTTATTCACATAGCTCCAAAACAGTTCAGTTCCCAGGCTCCCTACATAATTGGTATAGTGAAACTCGAAGAAGGTTTGTCTTTATCTGGTCGAATAATAGTTGACAAAGATGTAAAAATTGAGATAGGAATGGATTTAATCGTTGAGTTTGAAGATGCAGTATCTGCAGGGTGGCCACAATGGCCGCGATACTACTTTAGATTAGCTAAAGTAATGAATCAGTAAATATATGTAATTCCAAGTCAGTTGAAATTCATAATATACTAGCCTCGTTTTTAAGATACTTATTGTCCAGAAGTAGGTTTGCCCAAGTAACGGCCACATCTATCACAATAGATAGAGTCTGGAGGGATCTCTTCTTTGCAATGGATGCAGACTCTCTTCGGCGGTTCGGTTGGTCTAGGTTCAGTTACAGGTGTTGTAGCTGTGGCTGATACTGGTTGTTCAGTTGAAGGTTTCTGAGGAGGAGGTTCAGTAGGTCCAGGTTTAGATGTTGGAGGTTCAATGATTATGGGTTTGACGGGTGGAGGACGAGCTTCGGTTGTTTTCGGTTCAGCCTCTAAGGGCTCTTCAAGGTGTCCAATCGTCTTATACTTCATTAATTGAATTTCGATCGTCCTAACTTTAGTGTCAAATTCTTGCTTGCTTATCTTTCCAGAAAGATATTGTTTTGAAGTGTTTTCTAATTCTGTTTGAAGCTTTTCTAGTTTCCGAGTATTCGTATCAGGCATCTCAATTGGTTGTGGTCTGACTTCATGTGGTCTCATCATTATTTGTTTTTGTCGTAGTCGTTTTTTACGTCTCTTGAATAGTATTTCGCCTAAAATAATGACTATAACAACAGCGACAAAAGGTATTATTATTAATAAAATCTGCCAGTCCGATGGCATACTAATTTGTGCTATTACCAATTCGCATTCCTTCTGAAGATGTTTGCAGGGATCTTCCAGAATGAATGTATAAGCTGATGGATGTGAGGGCCGGGATAACTGGACATTTCTTTATCAATCGAATTATTTATTAGTCTGTCTTCTCGTTTTTTCGAGTTCTGATAGGATTTCTTGTCTCAAACTTTCAATTTCCGACTCGGCTTCAGTAGCTGCCTTTGGAGATGGAGCTGAGATCCGTCTCCTTTCATATAATCCAGAAGATGAAGGAATAGATATGCCAAATTTTTCAGCCATTTCTTCGACTTTATTTCGTTCCTGCGCAAGTTGACTTTTTGTTTTATCAAGTCTTTCAATCAATTCTTGTTGGGAATCGCTCAATAGATTCAGTTCTTTATCGTATCTCATAAGATGCTTAATGCTCTGGATAATTCGTCTGTACTGTTCAGCTTTCTCATTCGTTTCGCTTAATTTTTGTGAGTATCTCTGACGCAATTCATCATATTGTGTTTCATCTACTTCACGTCCATCGCGCATCCTTTCAAGTTCTTCAATAGCTGCTCTTAATGCAACTTGCTCTGCTCTATAATATGATGACTGCTTTTCAGCAGATTTCATCGATTTTTCGAATTCCTCTTTACTCAATATAAGGCACCCATGTGTCATCAAAATTATTAGATGCTAACATATTCTTGATCATCTGGTCAATATATGCGTTTGTAATCAGGGAGGTCTATAGAAGGATGCTCTTTTTTTTTGACTTATTTTCCTATTTGGCAATTATTAAATCCCGAATTTGTATTAATATATTGTAGGAATCTTCATGTCAAATATTGAAAGAGTGAGAAGCGGCATTCCTGGTCTAGATGAGATGCTAAATGGAGGCATACCTAAGGGTCGTATAGTCTTGGTGGTTGGTGGACCGGGAACTGGAAAAACTATCTTTTGCACACAATTTTTGATCAATGGTATCAAACAATATGGCGACCCGGGATTATTCATAAGTCTTGATGAGACCGACTATCACATAAAACGTGAACTGGCTTCTTTCAATTGGGACATTGCTCAACTCGAACGAGATAAAATGTGGGCTCTAGTGGATCTCTCTCCCTTTGGGCATATGGCTAAAGAAATCAAACGGTCGAAAATAGCTTTAGGAAAAAGAGAATTTACTTTAGAAAAAGCAATAGACGACATTAAGAAAGGAGTGAAGTCGATAGGAGCTAAGCGAATAGTAATCGATACGATGACTTCGTTAACCTATCAATTTCCTGATTCCCTTCAACGTCGAGCAGTAATACTCGCTCTAATGGAAGTATTCGCATCGACAGGAGTAACAACACTAATGACTGCTGAATTACGAACTTCTGGCTTGGAGAGAGAAGTACAATTAGAAGAATATTTGGCTCATGGTGTAATAATCATGCAAACTCTGCAAGTAGGTAAAGCGGCTACAAGGGTTCTTCAGATAGAGAAGATGCGAGAAACACCAATCGATACGCAAATGAGGCCCTATAGAATTAACGAAAAAGGTATTGAAGTATATCCTAAAGAAAGTGTTTTCTGATCTACTACTTCGATATAGCTCTACCTACTAGACATTTTGGATGCGAGCTATCTTAGTCTGTAGCGCGCGCTGTGCATCTATTTGGATTAAGGTCCTTAAGATGGATTCTCAGGTGTTGAAGCTACCTCAGCCTCAAGTGGAGCAGGTGGTGGTGTGGTAAGCATTGTCCAACCTATCCACATGCCTATCAATAGTGCAGCAATCACGAATAGAAAAACTGGAATGGCTATTGCCCACCAGTCAAGCCAAGATGGCCAGCTTGGAATATATGTAGAGACGACTGGTGCAAAGAAAGCTGCTATGTATACAATGGTGATGATTAGCGAGATTAGAAGTATTAATCCACCATAAATTTGATCTTTATTCATGTTGTAAACCTCTAAATATGCTCAATCATAAAGGTTTGTAATGATATAAAACTTTTAGAATCGATATGTAACTTTTGCTTCTAAACATGTATTCTACCGGTATCCTGGTCTTGTGCTTAGTAATCTTGGTAAGGTCATGGGTGCGAATGGGTATCCTTTACTCTTTTCACTTAATTCAGTCAACAGCTCATCTACTGTAAAATCGTTAGTCTTTTTTTCATTTCTAATTCGAACGGGATATTTTTTAGCTCCTAACTCCTTCTTGCCAATTACCATGATGTAAGGAATCCAGTTTACTTCTGCATCTCTAACTCTTTTTTGAAGTGTTTCTTCACGATCGTCGATGTCGACTCTGCTCATTTTTTCGAGTTCATTAGCTATTCTGTTGGCGTCCGTTAATTGTTCTGAAGTCACAGGAATGATTCTTATTTGTGTCGGAGAAAGCCATAAAGGAAGTTGAGGTTTCTTTCCAAGTTTTTCAGCCTTTGTGGCACAGTCAAATATTGTAAAAAGGTATCTTTCTACGGTTCCTATAATTGCAGTATGAATTATGACAGGATGTTTCTTCTTTCCATCATGATCTGTATAAGATATAT
>JAGLGJ010000220.1 GCA_023144075.1 Candidatus Bathyarchaeota archaeon
GAAAAGTGTAATGGTAGTGCGGCATGTGTTGGAGTATGTCCAACTAACGTTTTCGAGATTCAAAATCTCAAGGATTATCCAGATTCTCCAAAAGCCGTTTCTGTGAGAGAGAATGACTGTATATTGTGTATGGCTTGCGTCACTGCTTGTCCAGTTCAGGCTATAGATGTCCAAGAATAATAACGGGAAATATAAAATCTATCCAAATATGCTTAGGCATCTTCTGTATAATACTTAATGAATAGTCTGAAAGGCGAAAATCAGTAGCATGTTAACCTCAGAAAAAAAAGAAGCGATGTTCTATGAGACAACTCAGAATTCCACAATTAAATGTGGACTTTGCCGTCAATCCTGTATTATTCTCGAAGGTAAACGTGGTTTATGCGGAGTAAGAATTAGTGAATCTGGTAAATTATATACTCTGGTTTATGGAAAGGCAGCTGCAACGGGACTAGATCCGATTGAGAAGAAACCTTTGTTCCACTTTCATCCAGGTTCCTCCACATACTCAATATCAACTGTCGGATGTAACTTCAGATGTAAAAACTGTCAAAATTACGAGATCTCACAAATCCCAAAAGAAAATGGGCGGATAGTTGGAGAAGAACTTCCTCCTAAAGAAGTCGTATCAGCAACTAAACGATATAATTGTAAGAGCATCGCCTACACTTACACTGAACCTACAATATTTTTCGAATACGCTTATGATACAGCTCGTCTTGCGAAAAATGAAGGTATAAACAATATTTTTGTAACCAACGGATATATTTCTGAAGAACCCTTAATGGTGATCGAGCCTTATTTAGATGCAGCAAATATCGACTTGAAAAGCTTCTCTGATGATTTCTATAAGAAAAATTGTGGAGCCAGATTAGAACCTATTCTTGATAATATTAGATTGTATAAAAAATTGGGAATATGGATCGAAATAACAACACTAATAATTCCAACACTTAATGATTCCAAGGAAGAACTTCAAAGTATTGCAAAATTCATTAGAGACGTAGGTGAGGAGATCCCTTGGCATGTCTCCGCGTTTTCTCCAATGCATGAGCTTTTAAGTTTGTCTAGAACACCCGCCCCGGTTCTTAAACTAGCTAGAGATATTGGAGTTGAGGAAGGTCTAAGATATGTATACATGGGAAATGTTCCTGCTGAAGGTGGCGAAGACACATATTGTTATAATTGCGGTGAAAAGTTGATTCGTCGATATGGATATGAAATATTAAGTAATAGGGTTAAGGATTCAAAATGTCCGATATGCAAATCAAAGATTGATGGTATTAGAATGGGTTAAAGATCAATTGAAGTAAAGTGAAAAATCAAAATCTTTCTAATCCTAACGCTTTCTGGAGTTTTTCATCACAAGAATTGATAAAGCAATCTGACACAACGTCTTTTGCTTTTTCTCTTTTTTCCTGGTGGTCTTTTAGAAATTTCACTACTTTAGGGGCTAATGATGACTTGTGTTCTCCACACAATAGTTCACCGCTCTTACATCTTCTCTCTAATTCAGCAAGTTTTTCATCGTCAGGTTCGAAAAGAAAACGTTCGTAATAGTAGATTGGGCAAATGTATGGATCTGCACCTAGCTTTCTCTGTTCCTGTATTGTTGCTTTCCCTCCAGTAAAAGCATTCATAATTTTCTTCTCAGCCACTTGTGGTTTATCAGTTGTGAAGATGCATGTCTCAGGTATAGA
>JAGLGJ010000221.1 GCA_023144075.1 Candidatus Bathyarchaeota archaeon
AGACTTACTTCTTAGATTTTGAACACACTAACGGCGTTATTCGCTGTCCGATATGTGATAAAATTTGGTTATTAAAACGTCAAGAGAAAATCCCTGCTTACATACGATCTTCAGTTGATTAGCTTCCAAGAAAAATTGTATGTTCATACATAAGTAGTGTAATAATTGTCTATAAATGAAAACGATTTATTCATCAGTAATTGTTAGGTATAGCTAGCTTTCTCTTCAAGGTTTTTCATGATAAAGCTATGTTTTATAATATCCCAAGAAGGATTCTTTGAAATACGGTTCCCTCATCGTATATAGCTTCTCTTACTAGCTCGAGTGCTATTGAAAAATTTGATGGAAAAAGGGATTCGATATCAACATCTCTCGAAGAAACCATCAAGTTTGGATAAAATCATAAGAAATTAACTAATTAGTTATACACTTAAAACAAATTAAATATTGATTTGATGAGACGTTAAAAGAACAAAGCAATAGATGTGCTAACTAAGACAATTTCATCTAGCAGTCGGTCTTTTACGAATTATCAATTCGAAGTCACTTTCGTTTACACCGTTCTCTAAGGAAATCATGACGTTATAGCCAATCGTATTCAAGTCCATAGCATATCTTTTAAGTTTCTTCAATTTCTCAAGTAAAGCCATTTCTACCAATTCATTGTAATCCCTATGTTCCTTTTTAATCATCTTCACAAACTTTTTAGCTAGACGACTTTTCACGTAACGAGCGTGCACGAGGAGTATCCTTGTCAAGATTATACATCCCAGCTGGCCAGCTCTTTAAGATCCTCGAATTGCTTGATGTACTCTCTTCCTTTATCAGTTGTAAAGTAGACCCGGCTTCCATTAACGGAGTCTACTATCAATCCAGAGTTCGTGAGGCGGTCAAGATACTTTTTTCCTAGCTGGAAGTTTATGTTGGCTTTGTAAACGATGTGTGATTTTAATGCTCCATTCACAGTCACTTTTAGGATATCGGCAGATATCTCCATATCGCTTCTTTTCCCGCTCATTTTGTTTTATCTCCGTTATTCTAACTTGTTTTTAGAAAATAAGTTATTAAAGGGTTTTCTAACGAAAATGGAAAGTATTTTCCGAATATAGGAAATGCTCGGATTTTTTTCCTAAAAATGGAAGCTAGTTCGCGCGTGTTCGCTTATTTTTTTGGCGTTAGCTAGCGAATAGAATTTAGTAGAACTCTAATGGAGTAGTTATCTATACTTCTAATTCTTAATCTATATATCGACAACAAATAGGCTAACAAGTCGGAGTAGAAGCTAAGCTGGCCTCTTTAGTACAACTTCAAGGAAGCTGGCTAGCTAGCTCCAATGAACTAATTAATTCTATGAGGTTTTCTAGTGAAGACCTTTGCCACGTTTAGGAAAATGTTTAAATTGATGTCGTGGCAAAGGTTGATTGGTTAATGGAGTTGAGTACACAAGCATTTCTGGATTCTATACCTAACTTGCATACCAAGAAGGAATATCGGTATGGAATAAAGAAGTTTAGTGAATGGTTCAATAATTCTCCTGAAGAAATTTTGAGGATGAGGCATAACGATTTAACACCGAAGGAAGGGGAGAGTCTTGTTGAGAGACGTTTTAGAGCCGTGAGATTTCAACGTGAAATAGAGAGATTTCACAGTCACATGATAAAAGA
>JAGLGJ010000222.1 GCA_023144075.1 Candidatus Bathyarchaeota archaeon
CCTCCAATAATGGATCTACTTCCAACAAGAGTTTCTCCAAGTATTGTGGCTCCTGCATAGATTGTTACGTCATCTCCAATTGTAGGATGCCTTTTACCTCCTTTAGTAAGTGAACCGTCTGGTCTTGTTTTGAAACTTAAAGCCCCCAGCGTTACTCCTTGGTACATTCTAACATTGCATCCTATTTCAGTGGTTTCACCGATTACAATTCCGGTGCCATGGTCTATGAAAAACCCTTTTTCGATTTTGGCGCCTGGATGGATATCTACACCGGTCTCACAATGAGCATATTCCGTCATGATCCTTGGCAACAAAGGTATGTTTAGTTTATAGAGTTCGTGGGCGATCCTATAGACTGAGATGGCGAAAAAACCTGGATAGCTAAATATTATCTCATCATAACTTTTCGCTGCAGGGTCTCCCCGATATGCTGCATGCAGATCAGTCAACAATAGATTTCTGATTGAGGGTATTTTATCTAAGAATTGAAAGGCTTGCTCTTGTGAGTTTTCAAAACAATGTTGACACGCATCATTTGTTTTTTCGCATTCATGAAGTGTGCAGTTGGATATTTGGTGGGTTAATTGTTGGAACACATTATGCGCTTCATTTTTTAAATGGTGTTGAAGGTTAGACTGATCAATGGCTTGGTTACCGTAAAATCCAGGGTATATCAAATCTACTATGTCATTGACTAGCTGTACTACTGACTCTTTTGAGATGATCTTTTTCTTTCTTATGTTGCATAGAAGATTGTTCGTATCACAGTTTTTTACTATTTCATCCGTAACTCTAATCAATCGTGTTCTGTCATTGGAATTTAATATGTTGTCTTGATGCATAGTGGACAAAGCTTTTCACTATTATTGCTTAACAGTGTTATATATTAAGTTGACGCGTAATATAACGTTAGCATAGAAGAAAATTAGTATGTGCCAGCCGTGATATTGCTTAACTTACAAGCGGTCAAATCACATTTTTAAATGCTTTATCCAGTGATGCAATGATATTGTTTGGCCTCTCTATTCCTATTGAGATCCTGAAAAGGTAGAGGTCTAGCCCCATTTTCTTCCTTTTCTCTGGGGGGTCGTTATAATGTGCAAGAATTGTATATGGACATAGTAGGGTCTGTTCTGCACCAAGGCTTGGGCCTTTGATAATTGGGTGTCCTAAATTATCATAAAATGCATCAGCATTATCTCTGTTACTATTTTTCAAGACAAAACTCATTAAACCACTGTAACCCTTCGGTAGATATTTTTTGGCTACATCATAATCAGGATGATTCTTCAATCCCGGATAGTAGACTTTTCCAACCTTGGGATTTTGATTTAAGTAATCGGCTATCTTAACAGCATTTTTGTTTATTATTTCCATTCTTTTTTTGAAGCCTTTTAGATTTTTTTCGAGTACTATTGCATCCTCAGGGTCCATGTAGCTATTTGTCAATGTTTGGAATTTCTTTAGTTTTGATAGTAGTTCAGGGTCACGAGTTAATGAAACGCCGCCCATATGGTTATTGAGCCCATTGAGAAACTTGGTAGTGCTATGTATTATTATGTCGGTTTCATAATCGAAAGGATTGATGTTATAGGGTGTAGCTATTGTGCTATCGACAATTAATTTGGCGCCTTTTCTATGAGCTATGCTCA
>JAGLGJ010000223.1 GCA_023144075.1 Candidatus Bathyarchaeota archaeon
CTAGTCACGGATTTTACAAAAAGATACAAGAACTGAATGTTACGCGCGCTTACTCCCTATAACTATTTCATGATGATCCATTATCCAACCAAACAGACACGCGCATTATTCTCCTTTCAACACAAGTGAACGAATTTGTTCTACAGTCATTCCTTCAAGTCCAAGTTTCTTAATAGTTCTGCCTTCACTCCAATAGTCAGATTCTTGCAGTACACATCCAAGATGGATAATTGCATCGATAGTAGGAGTGGGAACATTCAATAGATCTCCTATAGACGACATTGGAACAAGGCTCATGGGCACATCTTCCCTAATGTATCTGTGGATCAAAGTTTGTGGAGCCTTGACGTCACTATAGCCCGGAGTCGCATGAATAGCATCGTAAAGAGTTTTTCCTGGAGAATCATATGCCAAATATAGCCATTGTCTTGCCGAATGTAGACGAATCCCAAGCGCCTGTCCCAAGGCGATTCGTGAATCATCCATTGCCTCTAATATCCTTGCCATTAGAGGTGTAACCCCATCAATATAGAAATGGAAGTCTCTACTCAAATCTTCAATGCGGGCTGCGTTAAGAAGAGTTATTGCAGGATGAAATATTGCTCCAATATTATCCAGACTTGTCTCAAGAATATTTGTGGCTGCTACAAACTGAGGAAACACGTTTCTTATGATTTTCAAAACTTCAGGTGTTTTGTGTGCGGGTATTGCAGCTAATGGAACTGAATTTTTGATTTGAAAGATCTTCGCTTTAGCAAATTCCAAATGTCTAGAGACGTAGATGAAGGTCTGTGTTTCTGCGACTATCACATTTGCCTTTATTTTTTTTTCATTATTTAAGATGTGCCGAAATTCAATAGCACCAAATGTCCTTCCTGGATTTAAAATGATTATCTGGTTATCCCTGAGATACGGAGCACATTGTTCCGCCATGAATCTATGAGCCATGGCTGGAACGACTACCATTATGATATCGACATCCTCAATTACTTCTTTAATTTTAGTACTTGCGATTTGGATGTTTCCATAACCTTCGACCTCGCCCTCGATTTCTATGGCGCCTCTAAGTTTAACTTGTTCAATTCTTTCACTATTACGAGTGTAAATGTTAACTGGGTATCCCATGATGGCCAGATGCCCAGCCATTGCTAGTCCTCCATGACCAGCTCCTAATACCGCAAATTTTGGTTTTACCTTTTCAACGGTCAATAATTATCCCTCAATCAATAAAGTGGGAAGAGTGCTATCATCCCACTTGACATACAGACAATATTAATGTTCGAATTAGCTATCACATATCATGAATTGGTAAAAAAGATTCTGGAAAAGGTCTGCCAAATTATTAATAAAATCTTCAAAAATCCGTTTATTTGCTTGTTTTCTTGAGAGATTTATCCATCTATATAAACAACAATCTAACTTGAACAATTAAACTTAGAGAGATACTTGAATATTCAAAGGCTCTATGTAAATTATAGTTGTCTAGGTGTTAATATTATATAATGAATAATCAAGGAAATTTTGTCAGTAAAAATGGTAGAAAGAAAAATGCTTGCTCTCACAGTTGATTTCGGTAGCACCTTCACAAAAGCTATTGTGATAGACCTGCATAAAGAAACCATAGTCGCTCGCA
>JAGLGJ010000224.1 GCA_023144075.1 Candidatus Bathyarchaeota archaeon
TCAAAGTACCACATCCAAGAGTCATAGTCTATTGGTTCACCGACTGTGCCTAGGATTCTCAAAGAGGATAAGTCATGATTCTCCAGCCATTTCTTTCCCCATTGCATGAACATTCTGATTGCGGTGGGTGCTGTGTAGAATTTCGTTACTGCATATTTTTCGACTATTCTCCAGAATCTATCAGGTTGTGGATAGTCAGGAGTTCCTTCATACATCAACATTGTAGCTCCGTTCATTAATGGTCCATAGCAAGAGTAGGTATGGCCTGTAATCCATCCGACATCAGCGGTACACCAGAAAACGTCATCATCTTGTAAATCAAAATCCCACTTACTTGTCCAATATGCTTGAACTGCATAACCTCCAGTGTGGTGAACTACACCTTTCGGTTTGCCCGTGGTTCCGCTTGTATAGAGGATGAAAAGCATATCCTCGCTACGCATCTCTTCAGGTTTACAATAATTGTCCGCTTTGTCTACGAGGTCGTGCCACCAATAGTCTATTCCTTCAGTGAATGGAACTTTTGCACCAGTCCGTTTGACAACGACTCTTTTCTCCACAGGGGTTCCTTTAGAACCCTCATCGGCTTTTGATTTCAGGTCTAGGGGCTTACCCCTACGGTAATATCCATCAGCTGTAATGAGAACTTTGGGTTCAGCATCCAATAATCTTCCTTTCAATGATTCAGAGCTAAACGCTGAGAATACAACACTGTGAACGGCGCCAATTCTTGCACAGGCAAGCATGGCTATCTGAACTTCTGGAATCATGGGTAGATAGATGCCAACTCTGTCTCCCCTCTTAACTCCTAAAGTCTTTAGTACATTAGCGAATTTATTGACTTCACGATAGAGATCATAGTATGTTAGAACTTTATGTGTCTCGTTAAATGTGTCTGACTCCCATTCTTCACGAACAGGTTCTGGCTCCCAAATGATTGCAGCCTTATTTCTAATTGATGAGTCTAAGTGGCGATCTAATGCATTATAACTAATATTCAATTTTCCATTTAGGAACCATTCATAGAATGGTGGGGTCCATTTGAATGTCTCATCCCACTCTTTATACCATGTTATGCCCTCTTTCGCGAGACCAGCCCAAAATTCAGTAGGGTTTTCTGAAGCTTTCTTATAGATTGATTCATCAGATACCCATGCAATTTTCTTCATTTCTTCTGAGGGCCAATAAACATCTTTCTTCTCTGGGTCTTTCTTAACCCATTGTACACCTTTTTTCATACGTGTTACCGCCAATAAATGATTATATTGTTTTTACGAAGCCCACAGTGCCGCTATTTAAATATTTTAGCGCGCACGTTTAAAAAAATTGGATAATTCTTTTGGCAAAATAATAAAATAAAAAAAATATCATTACATGAATTAGGGTTTGTATTTTTATAGCTGAAAATATGAGACCTCTTTCTTGCTAAAAGTTTTTATGATCTTGTTTAATTTACTTTCTTTATTCAGCTTTTCCTTCAGCACAGAAGTATGTTCCACTTAGATCATATTTTTCATAGACGTCGCAGCCTGGGCAGATACATCCTTGGCGTTCAATCTCGGATTTGCTTTTACCTCTTGCGCAGTACAGTGCTTCTCCCTCGATTTTTGGAAAACT
>JAGLGJ010000225.1 GCA_023144075.1 Candidatus Bathyarchaeota archaeon
GTTTGCTATACCTTTAGTATTCACAGTATTATTAATTACAACGTCTACTGGGAAACCTTTCATCTGGTATTTATTATCAGCATTACCATTTGCGTTTATATCTCTAGTCTATGTTATAGAAAGAATCTACATCAAATCTGAGAATAAAATTACTGCTAAGTTAATAATTACTGCTTATATCATTTCGATTATTGTATGGTCATTATTTGTTAATCTTCCTTCGTATATAGTATTTTGAATAGTATTTTTCATTACATTTGCAATGAATTATATAATTTTATGAAATTTTCTTTTCTTTTTTCATAGATTTACGTCCTAGAGCCAGAAAGGTAATAGTTGTGAATATTCCTATTACAACTACTGCTATTGGAAGTGCTTGGATCAATAGAATGACTAATGATGGTCTAGGCTGGACTGTTAGTGTGAAAGCTTGACTTTTTGTGAATCTTTCTCCAAAACGTCCTCCGCCTAACCAGTCAGCGTATATAGTCCATCGACCTTCAACGTCTGGTCGAAACTCTTTTTCGAAAACCCCATTTTCATTTGTCTTACAAATCAGTGTAAAGCTAGAATTGTCAGGCCCCAATGCTACTATTTCAATATCTTCCTCAGGCAGCTCTTTTACGATCCAACCTTCGACTGTCACTGATTCGTCAACCATAACTGTCTCAGGTGGCATCATCAATTTTGTAGATGTTTCAAGAGGTACAGGCTTTTTGAACTGTAAATCAATATCTACATTTCTATCTAGAACTATCGGAGTATAACGTGTTGAAACATTTGCGTATTGAGCTCTAACCTTATAGTTGCCAACGAATTCCGTTTTTGTGCTATTTATGATCTCTGCTATAATCGGTTCCGTATATAATCCGTAAACATTCGATTTCCCTTCTAGAATCGTATTTCCAAAGTAGTCTTCGACAATAATAGTGGCTGGTATACCCATTCCAGTCATTTCCGTGACATTTACCGTCAAATACCAATATCTCATAATATTAGTAGTGGTATTTTCAGCAGCTCTTATGGCGCCTCCAGCCCGCGCTCCTCCTTCCGATGTTGATACATTTATCGCTATACCCGAAGAGTTCAATGTAAGAGAATCAAATATTGAGTCTGAAACAATTATTTCATCCTCAGATTCGATCTCGCAATTTTTAATTGTTGACTTGTTTAAATAAACTGAGTCAACGGATTTGATTTCAAGTAAATTGCTTTCAACGCCTTTTAATAGGGAGTTATTCATATCCAAAAAAATTTTATCACCCTTGAAATCTTCTAAATTAACTTTCGTAACGGTTACGTTGAGGTAGCCTTTAGGCATATTACTTTCAGTCAATGAGATATTTCCGCCAGTACAAATAATGTCATTGATGTTGAGTTGGCTGCCCTGCACGATGAGAGTTGAATTACCTGATGTTGATAGCGTTTTGAAATCTATTAGATTTGAGTTTATCAATTTCAGCTTGCCGTTGTCTAGTAGTTTAACTAGTGAGGCGTTCGATAGTGTGTTTAGTGTCGAGTTACTGACAATCATATTTCCTTCATCATAGATTGAGACGTTGTAGCTTCTTTCACCTCTAATAGAGAGTTGAATATCTGAAC
>JAGLGJ010000226.1 GCA_023144075.1 Candidatus Bathyarchaeota archaeon
TCAATATTCTATTTCCTCATCATAACCAGCGGAACAATTTTTGCTGCCGATATGCTCTATATTCTAGCGTGGATGTGGTGTCCAGGCATTGCTGCATTGCTCACAAGACTCTTGCATGAAAAAAATTTCAATGGTTTTGGTTGGGGTCTGGGAAAACCACGTTACCTATTATTAAGCTATTTTCTTCCAGTCGCTTATTCTTTCATAGCTTATTTTATAGTTTGGTCTTTTAGGTGGGGTGTTTTCCAACGTAGCTTAGATTTAGAATTTTTTGAATTTTTTATTATTTCTGCTACTCTTGGAATATTGGTGAGTTCCTTGTCTTCATTAGGTGAAGAAATAGGGTGGCGAGGATTCTTAGTACCTGAACTGGCAAAGGTAACAACTTTCACAAAGACCGCTATCATTAGCGGAGTCATTTGGGCAATTTGGCATTATCCACTAATTCTCTATGCAGATTATAATAGTGGGACGCCAGCATGGTTCGGGTTGACCTGTTTCACCGTTATGATAATTGGAATAAGTTTCCCACTCGCATGGTTACGTTTAAAGTCAGGTAGTGTTTGGACGGCTGTGATTTTTCATGCAAGTCATAATTTATTCATTCAACAAGTATTTAATCCATTGACCAAAGATACTGGTGCTACAAAATATTTCATCGGTGAATTCGGAATCGTATTAGCTATAATCTCAATTCCATTGGCATTCATATTTTGGAAAAAAAGAACTGAATTAAACAAGGAACAATAGCGCAGGCTAACTGCATTTAGGATGTGGAGCCAGTGGGTCTCCATTGGTTATGTAGGGAAGAAGTCTGCAATAGAAGTCTTTACATTTTTTCAGATCTTTGCAGTCGCTACATTTCTTTAGTTTAGTTGTTTTTAATTCTCCTCTGAAAAACAGCCATTTTTCAGAGAACCATATCTCTGAAATCTTCTGTTTTCTTATATTCCCAATTTTCCATTTTTTATCTGAAATAACTAGGTTACAAGGGTAGATAGATCCATCGGAATCTATAGATAATCTGTTTCTACCTGCCTGACAAGAGACAAATCCTCTTTTAGCCTCCCACACAGATTCTTGAAGAGGTTGACATCGTAGGAAGACATCCAAAGCGACATCTATCTTACGTCGATATTTTATTTTAACGGCAAGCAGGTTAAGCATCACTTTCTGATATTCCTCGTAAGTTGGAATCCAATTATTATGGTTCCTTAATCTATCTGTGATCTTAAGGTCTAGAAATGCAATTCTTGATGCCCCATATTTAATTGCAAGTTTTACAATTTTATCGATTCTAGTCAAGTTGTTTTTGTTCAGACAGCAATTTATCCCGTAAAGGACTTTGTGTTTTCTCAATAGTTTTAATCCTTCAATTGTCTGATCGAAGGATCCTATGTAACCTCTAAATCGATCATGTTCATCCCCTAGTGAATCATCGAGCGAGACTGTCGGTATAATGTTTGAATCTTTCAGAGATTCTATTTTCTTGTCATCGAGTAAGGTTCCATTCGTTAGTATAACTTTTCTAAAGCGTTTTTCTTTAAGAATAGTAAGAATCTCATCTATATCGGGATGAAGTAATGTTTC
>JAGLGJ010000227.1 GCA_023144075.1 Candidatus Bathyarchaeota archaeon
AGTATAGCTCGTTTGAATCAGATTACTGCTCTGCTTAAGATCTTACCTGAAGAGAAAATAGCAGTTATGGCTGGAGACTTTAATACTTGGTTTAGAGAAATGAGAGAACCAACCATAAAACATGTGGAAAATTTCTTTAACCAGCTTGGAATAGCATCTAAACGTGGTAGTCCAAAAATCCCCCGTAAACATTATCCACTATTTCCAGATCGACTGGTTGACTATCTGTTTTTCAGAATACCTGAAAATTGGTATACAGAAAAATATTATGTTAATGATTATTATGGATCAGACCATTGCCCACTTATAACAAAGATTTCTTTCAAATAACAATGAAGAGCGAGCACTTGCTTAATCAAGTGGATTGAGATAAGAATGTAAAATGAAAAAATACAATTCTTGTTCTTAAAAGTGATTACGAGTAGGTTATTTTTATAAAATGTAAATGATGAATAATAACGCCTGAGTTTTGAACTGGTGAAATGAATGGTCGATAAATTACGATTCTGGAATGATACTGTCACTAAACAAACCATTTTAAATTTTGTGGAAACAGTTACCGACGAGACGAATCCAAAATATGTACCATCTTCAGAGCGAGTAGCTACTTTTGACAACGATGGCACACTATGGTGTGAGAAACCAACCTACATCCAATTGTATTTTGCAATTAACCGTCTCAAGCAGATGGTTGAAGTGGATCCTAAACTGTTAGAAAAACCTGCTTTCAAAGCTGCGGTCCAAGAAGACATGGATTACTTTGCAAGATTATATCCAAACGACATTCCCGCACTGATGCAGATAATCTTTGACACCCACCAAGGCATGTCACAGAGAGAGTTTAAAGAATTAGCCTACGAATTTCTAACTAACGTCAACCATCCCCGTTTTGGCATACCATTTAAACAATGCATCTATCAACCGATGGTTGAGTTAATGCATTACCTAAGGAACAACGACTTTAAAGTCTTCATTGCATCAGCAGGTGGAATGAGTTTTGTACGCACAGTGTCTGAGGAGATCTACGATCTGCCTCGCGAAAACGTGATCGGAAGCAATATTGCATTTGAAATGAAAAAGATTGATAGTCGAATTGTTCTGATGCGGAAACCAGGATTGATCGAACCTTTCGATGATGGTCCAGGTAAACCAGTTAACATCGAGTTACATATCGGGCGTTCACCCATTATAGCTGTGGGCAACGCTAATGGTGACATGGAGATGATGGAGTTTGCTGAGAGTAGCGATTGGTCTTTTCTTAACTTGTTGCTCCGCCATGATGATGCTGAGCGAGAATACTCATATAATGTGGCTGCTGAGAAAATTCAGCAGAAAGCCCGAGAGCGAGGATGGACAATTATGAGTATGAAGAATGATTTCAAAAAGGTGTTTACAACTAGCTAACTAAAAGGAGAATCATATAATGACAGAATCAAAACCAGACTTATCAAATCTAAGGCCCAGAACGCCGCGGGGAGCTGCCATTGCCGGGATTATTTTTGCGGTGCTATTTGGGATCAGTCAAATACTTGTCCTTCTTTCCCTCCCTGAAATTTCATCAG
>JAGLGJ010000228.1 GCA_023144075.1 Candidatus Bathyarchaeota archaeon
ACTGACATCTCTTCCACCATAACAGATTACTCATAAAAAAAATATTGATCTGCCTATAAAGCTTGTAGGTTTTAAAGAATGTACGGTTTTTCGTGTCCACATTTGTCTTGGAGCATATCCTTTTGTCTTCAATGAAATGTCAAGCACTTCGATTGCATGAGCTTTGATTTTTAGCGCGCTAGTAATCAATAGCCAGGGAAATTTTCTGTAATTATTTGATCTTTCGGGATAGCCAAGGCTGTAAGAATTTTCTTCATTGCTTCGACAAGACCTGGTGGACCACAACTGTAAAAGTTTCTCTCAAGATAATCTGGTACCTCTTTCAATAATATCTCTTTGTTTATATGTCCAGTATACCCAGACCAATTCTCACTGGGTTCAGATAACGTATGAATTACTTTCAGGTTCTTGTTTTCCTTCTGCATAATTTCGAAATCATCTTTAAAGACAATGTCTTCTTCAGTGCGATTTCCATAAAGGAGAATAATGTTTGTATCAGGATATTCATCTGTACAGAATCTACATATGCCTCTTACAGGAGTTATTCCTATTCCACCGGTAAGTATTGCCAGTTTTCTATTTTTTTCGTTGTAAGTGAACTCTCCTAATGGACCCTTTAGTCGCGCCCAATCACCCTCTTTCAATTTATCTAGACCATTAGAAAATTCGTGTCCTGTGAGTTTTTTTGTAAATTCCACATATCCTTTTTCGGTTGGACTGCTTGAGAAAGAGAAGTGTTTCTGTTTCTCTTCTCCATTGATTTTTATACGTACAAAGAAGAATTGTCCTGCCTTGTATGTGAAATTCTCAGGTACCTTGAATCTAAAACTTTTCACGTTGTATGTACGTTTAATGATCTTTTGAACATTTGTCTCGAATTCTATCAAAAAAAATCACTATTCAAATGTTTTTATCTGAAGCTTTCCTCAAAATTCTTAGACCATTCATCATATTGGTGTAGTCTTGATTTGCCTATCGCCTTTACTTGATTAAATGCATCCTCAAAATGTTTCATAGCTATTTTGAAATCAGGTTTTTTCTTCTTTTGCTTTGTTTCTTTTACATATTCACGAATAGCTAACATGGAGGCTTCTCTACAAATAGCTTCAATATCAGCACCAACGTAATTCTCGGTTTTTTCGGCTAGAGTCTCAAGTTTGACATCAGATGACAAAGGTTTGCCGTCGAGGTGAATCTTAAAAATCTCTTTTCGTGACTCCTTGTTTGGATGACTGATCCCTATTAGTCTGTCAAATCTTCCAGGTCTTAGTAGTGCTGGATCGATTATGTCCGGTCTGTTTGTTGCGGCTAAGACTACGACATTCCTGAGTTCTTCTAGACCATCGAGTTCGGTGAGTATTTGACTTATGACTCTCTCAGTGACATGGGAGTCTCCGAATCCACCGCTTCTTTGTGGTGTAATAGCGTCGATCTCATCAAAGAAAATGATTGATGGTGCAGCTTGTTTTGCTTTTCTGAAGGTCTCTCTTACTCCTTTTTCAGATTCTCCAACCCATTTTGAAAGAAG
>JAGLGJ010000229.1 GCA_023144075.1 Candidatus Bathyarchaeota archaeon
TTATACTTTTGAGTTCCCAAACCTAATTTCTCAGCTATTTCAAATTGCAATTTCCATTCTCTTGTTCCATCTATATTTTTAAATATTTGAAAAGCATCCCAATCCGCTAATTTACCAATTTTATCTTCACCAATTTTCATAGCATCTATTTCTTCGGTTGCAGTTCCTTTTATTCCAAGAGAATTATTGATTGCATCTGTTGATGCTTTATCAATTGCTACAGGATCATTTGACACGAATAGTCCAATATCAGGAACCATAGATACGTCACCATAATCAGCGCAATCACAATGAGGAGTTATATCGTAAGCAAAATTGAAATAAGCTACTTTCTTCTTCCCAAAATATTTCAGAACACCAGCAGCTGCATCGACATTACGAATTATTAATTCTTTATTTCTGTGATGAAGACCTCCCCATTTTGTAATGGCGTTTTCTGGACATATATCCCAACATCCACAACCTACAATACATTTTTTAGAAGAAATCTTCGGTTTCTTGCCATGACGTTGGATAGCTTCAACAGGGCAAAATGGTATGCATAAACCACAGTTGTTGCATTTCTCAGAATTTATCTTGGGTTTTTTTGACATGTGTAGAGGTGCTTTACTTACTTTAGAAATACATCCGATTCCAACATTTTTTAGAGAAGCTCCGAATCCAGTACGAGGATGCCCTTTAACATGAGCTATTGAGATCATAGCATCAGATTCAGCTATTGCTTGAGCTATCTCTATCTCTTTCATTCTGACTCCATTAATTTTGATTTTACATCCTGTAAGCCCTTTCAGACCATCAGCTACAATAACTGGAGCTCCCAATACTTCTTGAGTGAATCCATGTAGGGTGGCATGTCTGAGACAGCCTAACGCTGTTCCTCTTGGTGCCGATAGACCGATTCCAGTGGTGTCTGTTACAAAAGGTTGGCCACCTGTTTCTTTTACCTTATCTGCTATCGCTCTGATATGTTGTGGTTCTAGATGTCTCTGGTTTCCACCGGTACCAAAATGAATTTTTAGGGCTACTAGGTCGCCTTCAGTTATAATTTTTTGAATACCAGCTGCATCAAAAAGATTTTTTATTTTGGTAGAAAAATTTTGATCAGATTTTTTTGCACGCATATGGGAAAAGTAAACTTTTGAGACCAAACTTGTTTACAACTCTTACACCGTAGAATCTTCGTTAACTAATTAATTTTAGGGTTTCTTAGAAATCTGTCAAATAAATTCAAGGGATTAGTAATTATTTATTTTTAAGGTTAAATCGTTATTTGATGAAATTAAGTGGGCACTAGTTATTTTGATGCTTTTTCTGATTTTTTTAAATCAGATATCATTGATATTATTATTCCAATAGAAAGGATACTTACCCCAATCCAGATTAAATTTACAAATGGGATAATTTTTACTTGAATCATTAATTGAGAGAGGTTAGGATCTCCACTTTCTGTCAATTTCATGATTAAGTTTTGATAGAGTGGTTCTGTAAACCCGACAGTTATGTAAATATCCTTTT
>JAGLGJ010000023.1 GCA_023144075.1 Candidatus Bathyarchaeota archaeon
ACACCTCTTTTCGTCCCAGCCAGTATAATTGTAACGATTTTCATTATAATTGGTGCCTATTTTTGTTTGAAACTAATGATGAAGTTTTTAGCTTGACTTAGTTGATAATTATGGATTTTATAATTGTTCTTATCATTGCTTTCGTCATAGGTACAGTTCTTGGATTTATTTTTCAGAGAAGCCAATTCTGCATGACTCTAATTCTTACGGAATCTTTTTTGTTTAATAATCACCGAAGAATGGTAGGCTTAATTGCTGCTATTCTTTTTTCAACAATACTATTCAACATAGCAGTATTTTCTGGATTAATAGAAAATTTCAATCTTTTACAAAATGTTGGAGTAAATCCTGCATTCTTCAAAGCACCATTAATCCTTGAGCGCCACATTATAGGCGGTCTGATCTTTGGTTTTGGAATGATCCTTGCTGGTGGATGTGTAGCTGGAATATTATTTAGAATAGGTGAGGGGCAATTAAGTTCAGTAATTGGGTTTATCGGACTCATGTCAGGTTTTGCAGGAGCATTTCTATTAGAAAAATTATATCTTTTTGAAAATAGTATTGCTGTTTATCCTTCTGGTTTACTTTTACCTATGATATTAGATGTTGAGCCCATTATTTTTACAATTATTGTAATATTATTTTTCTTGTTGATAGTTTTAGCCTTGCATTACAAGTTTAACGTACTAGCGATTAGAAAATAGAGCTAATATTAGATATTTCAGTATAGAATTTTTTTTCTCATTCTTTTCAACAATATAAGAAAGGATGATAAAAGAAATAAAATGATTCCTATAGAGAACTTTGGGAATTCTGGTATCACTGTTGTATAAGTGAAATTAATAACTTTACTTTGATATTCTCCGCTCTCAGGCTCAAGGACCCAGACTTTCCAAGTATAGTTCCCACTCGGCTGATACTTATTTGGAGAAAACGGCCCGAACATGAATCTTCCGAAGCCTATTTCGACTTTCCAGAACCGCCAGCTTCCAGATGACATATTCGTTTGATGATATTCATGCATCCACATGAAATTGTCGATCCATCCTATTGGTGTATCAACGTATAGGTATACTTTTTCGTCAAGGTTGAACTGATTTTTTGGATTTCCATCAATATCTGCTGTCCATACAGTTAATTCATGAACAGTACTCCATCCAGCCATTTCATAATGACTTTGTCCACCTGTAGATCCTTCTAACGGTGGATTCCATTCCTCATCTGGTAGAGGAGGGTTAGATGGCTGAGCATATGATGTACTTATGAATAAAATCATTAAAATGAAGTTAGCGAAGAAGAGAAAACTAAGATATTTTGATCGCGATGAGTTCATAGTTTGTTTATCCTTATTTATGTTATAAACAAGTCCAAATTGTAACATGTAAATGGCATTACCAATATCTTCGAATGATTTCACCTGAGATTTTATATGACTTTTTGGATTAGTCTACTATTAGGATATTAAATATATTTTATGAAATTTCTTCCTATAACTATTCTTTCTAGTCATTCTCTATATATACTACTTATTGAGATAGTACTACCGTGGATAGAAACAATGACGCGCCCAGGTCCAATAGCAAATATCGAGGAACAAGACCTACAAGTTCTGAATTGTCTATCATTAGAAAATGGAGTTGGATTTAATGAACTCTGGCGAAAGCTGAAAGCAAACGGACATGGAGTAAGCTATACCACTCTATCTAATACATTAAAAAGACTTGAATCCCAAGAATGTGTAAATTACCAAGTTGAGGAGGCAAGAAAGAAAATCCCTCAACACATTTACTCAAAGACAAAACACGGTGTAGATTATCAATTACATCTAAATGACAAACTCAGACTCTCAATGTCAAAAACTAAAAAAATTGTGAAAGCTAGAAAAGGACAAATAAAGTATAACCAAATAATTCTGGGAGAACTACCTTATACTTGTGAAATAGAACTTGCTGCATCTAATCTGACAAAAGAGAAAGAAGAGTCGATAACAGATTTTATGGGTACTGTTGGAGATACTGTGACATCAAATGTCGCTGAAACTCTAAATCTAGCTTACTCTGGATTTATCGCTCTTTTATCAAGGGGAAACAAGAAGGAGGCTTTCGAATATCTCAAGAAAGCACTTAGATTCAAACTCAAATTCACACTAGCATTTGATGGGAGCCGAGCATCAGTCGATGAGACTTGGAAGAAAACGCTGGAGAATCAAGATGAACTTACAAATGCCATTCAAGCGATTAACAGACCATCACATACAGAATTACTTAGTTGCTGGATGTTTGGTCTACTTAACATAATTTTTCCCTCAGAAAAGAGTCAGTTTGATCTCTCTAATATTGATGGATGGACTAAATTAATCACTGAAAGATCAAATACAATTAGATCAGAAAAGAAATTGCCCCTCCTGAATGAAAATCAAGTTAAAATCTATCTCAAAGAACAGGTAGAAAATGGAGATATCTCTATCAGACCAATACATTTGGACACGGGTATAATGCAATTTCATGATAGAGTACCTAGTCAAGAGTCAGAGGATTCGTACTCTTTCGTATTAGGATTAACATCGAGCCTCAAGAGTATGCTCGAAAACACAACTTCATAATTTTTATCAATAAAAAAACGTGTATTATATTTCTAAAATAACTGAATTTAATACTTAAAGAGAGTCCATATCAACTCGAATTTGATGGTTAAGCTTTAAAGGGCTAATAATACAACTGTTCATGTGTGAATAATCGATTTGTATCCTCAATATCAAAAACCTAAAAGATGCTGGAAATGCAGTGGAAATAAAACTTGGATACCAGAATTAAACAAATGGACATGCCCACAATGTGATAGATCGTTGATACCCCATGCACCTCAAGGCTATCAACAACAATATTACCAAAATCAAGCCTACTCAACTAATCAATATCCTTCTCAATATGGATACCAACCCTATTACCAACAGCAACCACCCACAACTCATTATCATGGTCCACCAACACCACCATATCAACAACCTTATTCACCATATCAAAACTATCCAACCTATCAGACAAACACAATGTACCAAGGGATGCTACCTGGAAACAAGACCTGTCTTTATTGTGGCAACTCATTAAGAGAGGATCAGAATATCTGCCCCAAATGCATGCAACATGCACGCTAAATAATTTGAATATAGAGGAATCATAATCTCATTTATTTGAATTCATAAATAAGGAAAGTTGTCAGTATTCTAATACAATAGAATAATCTAGCTGTGACATTTCTAACTCCCACTCTGTTTAGTAGATACATATTAGTCCTAACTCTGCAAATAATTAGAGTGCAATTTTGATGTGGAAGAAATGATTGAAGACGTAAAGATATGTGTAATCGGAGCAGGAAAGATGGGTGGTGCTTTGATACACGGTCTAATTTCAAATAAAATGATTACCCCGAAGTCTCTTTTCGCAATTGATATGATCAAAGACCGTTGTAATCAGCTACATATGAAATATGGGATAGAATGTAGTACTAATGTTACGAGTTTTGTTGATGGATCCGATATCATAATTATAGCTGTAAAACCTAAAGATATCGAAAATCTCGCCAAAAATATCAAGAAGCTGTTAACAGTAAAAAAACTCGTTATTACCTTAGCCGCTGGCGTTTCCACACAATTCTTATCCCGACTCATCGGCGATAATGTTCCGATTATTCGTGCCATGCCCAACATAGCTGTATTAGTCAATGAGGGAATGATTGCACTGGCAAGAGGAGCAAATAGTACAGATGAACAAATGAATTTGACAGAGAAAATTTTCAACACTATAGGAAAGGTTGCAATAGTAGAAGAGAAACATATGGATACTGTTACAGGACTAAGTGGTAGTGGTCCCGCCTATGTTTACTCTGTAATTGAAGCTATGAGCAATGGCGCCATTAAAGATGGTCTGAATAGAGAATTAGCTTTACAATTGGCTGCTCAGACCACGTTAGGTGCTGCTAAGATGATTCTAAAGACAGGAAAACAACCCTCTGAATTAATAGAAATGGTTGTAACACCAGGCGGTACTACAGAACAGGGATTATTACAACTTGAAAAAAGCAAGGTTAAACAGGCCCTCATAGAAGCAGTAATCAAAGCTTCTGAGAAATCAAGAAAAATGATAAGAACTTGAAAAGAAGGTTTCAAGAAATGGAAAGAATTGGAATTCTGGTTGTAAGTTATGGCTCAAGAGATGTCGCAATAATAGATACCCTATCTAAAAGTGAAATTTACGATATAGAATTCTATATAGCCGATAAACAGTGTAACCCTTTCAACCTTAAAATAACAGAAAAGAAGGGAAAACATGCAGTTATTCCAGATCTTTCTATTCAGAAGATATGCAACTTCGCTGCAAAACATAAAGACAAAATAAGATTTGGCATTGTTGGTTCAGAAACTCCAATCATTAACGGAATAAGAGATATCATAGAGAAAGAGACAAAAATCCCTATTATATGTCCAACCAAAAGATATGCGATTGAAAGCAGTAAAGTATCACAGAGAATTTTGCTCCAGAAATCTTGTCCACAAGCAAATCCTCTCTTTAAAATTTTTGATCCTAATCAAATGGGTCAACAACCTAAAAATGAATTCAGAGACTGGGTGCTTGAGCTTGGTGGTGTGAAAAATATAGTTATAAAACCTGATAGACCTGGCTTTGGAAAAGGGGTAGGTGTAGGAGAAGAACATTTTAGGACTTTGGAGGAAGCTTATACACATTTTAATTCAATTTATGGTCGTGGTGGCAATGAAAAAGTAATTGTTGAAGAAAAAATTGATGGTGAAGAGTCTAGCTTTCAAGCTTTTTGTGATGGAAAACATTTAGCAATTCTTCCAGATACCAGAGACCATAAGAGAGCCTTTGATGGAGATAGAGGGCCAAATACGGGAGGAATGGGATCTTACAAAAGCCAAAACGAATTACTTCCTTTTATACTTCCTTTGGAAAGAGATAAAGAAATTGAAATTGTCAATGAAATATTTCACGAAATATCAGGAGGACAAAGTAATACTAATCTTCTGGGAATTCCATTTTATGTCGCTTTCATACATTCATCAGAAGGCCCTAAAATTCTTGAGATAAATAGTAGACCAGGAGATCCTGAGATCCAAAGTATTCTACCAATTATTGATGAAGATTTGGCTGACGTCTTTTTAAAAATCTTGGATGGAGAGTTACATTCAGTTAAACTGAAAAAAATGTCTAGTGTAGTAATCTATAAAGTCCCTCCATCATATGCAGGATATGTAGAATTATTTTCTAAAAAAGTTATGATGAATGAAGTAGACTCATCTATTCATTTTAGTGATTTTTCAAAGATTCCAAGGATTGATGCAGAAAAAATACGTTTGTATCCTGGTTCTATTGAACTCAGGGAAGATGGGAACTATTACTCACTCAAATCAAGAACTATTTGCTCTGTTGGAATTGGTGATACCATTGAAGATGCTAGAAATCATTCCCTTTTAGGTATAGAAAATATTCATGGAGGCGCTTTATGGTTTAGAAAAGACATTGCCTCAAGAGAGCATATCAATAAATGTGTTGACCACATGATACAGTTGAGGAAGAAGTGAAAAGAATTTTCATAACTGATTGTGAAGGTCCTATCTCCAAAAATGATAATGCATATGAACTTACAGGGAAACTTGTACCAGAAGGAAACAAATTATTCGAAATTATCAGTATTTATGATGATATACAAGCTGAGATTGTAAGAAGACCTAACTATAGAGCTGGAGACACACTAAGACTTATAGTACCTTTCCTTAGAGCATGTGGGGCAACTAATGAAATAATAAGAGAGTTTTCTATCAAAGAGATTCGATTAGTTTCTGGATCTGAGGAGACTTTATCTTTCATCAGGAGTTTAATGCCTTCATATATTGTTAGTACAAGTTATGAACATTATATTCAGTCACTGTGTGAAGTCATCCATTTTCCATTTAGAAATACTTACTGCACAGAATTGGATATTGATAGTTATGATTTTACTAAGGATGAAATTGATACAATAACTAAATGGATTAATGAATTAGTTAAGCTTCCAAAGCCAAAAATCCCTATTGGAGCAAAATCCATTATGGATCTTACAGAAGACGACCAAAATACTGTAAATTATTTAGATGAAATATTTTGGACAAAGATGCTTGATATGGTATCGGGAGAAATAATCAAACAGATAAAACCTGTAGGTGGAACAGAAAAAGTTGATGCCGTTAAGGATATTATTCAAAGGAATTCTGTTGATACTAGTCAAGTGGTCTATTTTGGTGATAGCATAACAGATTTAGCTCCCTTAAAATATGTAAGAGAAAATAAAGGTCTCGCGATATCATTTAATGGTAATGAATACGCCATAAGGGAAGCTGAGATTGCAGTTCTTTCATCCAATACCCTAGTAACTAGTATCATAACTATAGCGTTTAAGAAAGGTGGCAAAGAACTTGTTAATGAACTTGTAATAGACTGGAACTTTGAGAAGATAGACGAAATAGTTGGTGAACAATTTAAGTTACGAGCTAAACAAGTTTATGGCAATACATTACCCATTGTTGATATATTATCTGATAGTAACCGAGAGAGATTAACAAAAGAAAGTTGTCGTTTTAGAAAAGAGGTAAGAGGAGAAGCTTTAGGGAGTTTAGGATAAAATAAAGTGAGGACATAAAATGGGAATTGAGAAGTTAGATGAAACATATGCTGAGGCCTTTGAAGGTATTTTTATTAGAATTATATTAACTGCTGAAGATCTTGAGACACTTAAAGCTGCAGCTGAGGAATGCACAAGTACACCATCTATTGTAATTGGAAGAGTTGAGGGTGGTATAGAGAAATATCTATCAGAAAAAGAAACTCCGGATGGCCGAAATGGTGTTATTATTCAATTCTGGGGAGGTTTAGACCCATCAAAACAACTCGAAGATTCTGTAAAAAAGTTTGAGATTGAACTCTCTTATAGAATAAGGCAAGATATTCTCGTAAAACCTTTTACATCAATATTCAATGCTCTTGATAATCCGATAGGACAAATTGATACTATGGAACGAATTGGTCATTGTGGTGATGGTTTTGAATGGGAGGAAGATTTGAATGGCAGAAGAATTATTAATGTGCCTATAATGGTTCCTGATTTTCGAATAGAGAGAAATCTTAGTTATAGACGGGGAGTTATGGGAGGAAATTTTTGGTACATGTGCAGTACAAAGGAAGCCGTTTTCAAAGCGGGTAATAGAGCTTTAGATGCTATACATGAGGTTCCTGGTATAGTTACACCATTCAATATATGTTCTGCAGGATCAAAACCTGAAACAAAATTCCCTTGGATTGGTCCGACAACCAATGAAGTTTATTGTCCATCATTAAAAGATAGAATTGGAGATAGATCAAAAGTCCCGGAAAATGTAGAATATATTCCAGAAATTGTGATAAATGGAACCACATTATCTGCTGTTTCCAAAGCAATGAAAGTAGGAATTCAAAGCATTTGGGATATGCCCGAGGTAATTAGAATTTCAGCTGGAAACTATCAAGGAAAACTTGGAAAATACAAAATAGAATTACAAGGGCTATTTACTTGATATTAGACGTCTTAGGATTCGGAGCACTCAATTTAGACAAATTATATAGAGTAGATAAAATAGCGGAAGCTGGTGAGGAAACATTCGTAAAAGGATTAACGATATCTCCTGGTGGCTCTGCAGCGAATACGATAGTAGGATTGGCAAGACTTGGCGTCAATACTGGCTATATAGGTAAAATTGCTAATGATTCTGAGGGTAAATATATTCTAAATGATTTGAGAAATGAGGAAGTAAATGTAAAAGGGGTTGATAGTAAAAAGAAAGGAAGAAGTGGTGTTTGTATAGGTTTTGTTGATGATTTTGGAGAAAGATCATTGTATATTGATCCAGGAGTAAATGATAACCTCGCTTACAAAGAGATCAATCAAGATTATGTGGAATCATCAAAGTTTGTTCATCTTACTTCCTTTGTTGGTAATATTCCATTTAGAGCTCAAAAATCCTTAGTGAAGAAATTTGAATCAGAGATCACAATGGATCCAGGGGAGCTTTATGCTAGAAAAGGAATTAATGAAATAAAACCAATCTTGAAAAAAACATTTGTTTTCCTTCCAAATGAAAATGAAATTAGAATTCTAACAAATCAAAATTATGAAATTGGTGCTAAAGAACTTATCAAACTCGGAATAAGTATAATTGCAGTTAAATTAGGGCATAAAGGATGTTATGTGACTAATGGAAAAGAGGATTATCTAATTCCACCATTAAAAAAGAAAGCTAAAGATTCAACAGGGGCAGGTGATGCATTTTGTTCGGGATTTATTTACGGTCTTCTTCATGGAAGAGATATATATGAATGTGGTAGACTTGGAAATTTTATTGCATCATGTTGCATAGAGAAATATGGAGCAAGAACTGGTTTACCAACGAAGAGGAAATTTACTGAGCTATATTCTAAATAAAAATTAAATTTTTAGAAAATTAGTCTAAAAGATCTTTTTCTCTTCTCCATATTCCCATGATAGTTTTGGATGCCATCTATCAACATAATTTAGGTATTTTACTCTTTCAACGTTGGTATCTTTTGGATATTCGAACTTAGTTCCACTCTGCATGATAACTGTTTTCATCCATGGCGCATTATGTTTAACAATCCACTCTAGCTCATAGGGATCGCCTTGCATATTGGCCCAATCGTAATGCATAGGAATTAATATTTTAGTTCTCAAAGCTTCTGCAACTCTATATGCATCATACGAAGTCATTTTGTCTGTAACACCAACTGGATTTTCTCCAAATTGTAGAAGTGCTACATCAATTGTGTTTTCTAATCCGAGTTTATAGAATAGATTCGTGTAGTGAGAGCCCCCATTATGAAAAATATTGCCTGCAGGTGTTTTTATCAAAAAACATAATGCTCCATCTTCCATTTTTTTGGTGGTTCCTTTCCACTAAATAATAGAGTCCTATCAGCTGTTTCGGTAGCCACTATTGTGGTATCTCCAACTTTCTTACTTTCTCCCCATTTCAATTGTATTATTCTGTCTTCTGGTACACCATACTCTTTGAGTTTAGAACAAACTAATTTCGGTCCAATGAATTTTGCACTCGTAGTTTCAGACAATGGAATTATTGTATATGGGTCACAATGATCAGGATGGAAATGAGTAATAAGAATAGCGTCACATTCCTTAATAGCCCATGGATCAATGACATGTGGAAATGTTCTTAACCAGTCTATTCTTTTAGCACCTGATTGCCTACAAACACCACAACCATCTTCTAGTGATGTGTAAAGAGATGGTCCACTATAATGATCTATAAGCAAATTTTCCTTTTGAGTTTTAATGAAGAATCCACATGCACCAAGCTACCATATAACGAAGCTTTTAGATCCAACTTTAGTATTTTCTATTCTTTTATTGAGCCAAGTACCACACTCTGGAAATGCTGTTTTTAGCCAAGAATCTCTAGTAATCTTCCCTACACCAATACCACTAACATAAGCATATCTTGACCCGGGAATGCCTATATCCTCATTTGAAGACATACATAAAACCTCAAACATTTTCTAATTATTTTAATAATTTAATATTATTTTCTTCTTATAATGGTATAATAATTTTCTAATTTAATTGAGTAAATCTTTTTTTTAGAAAACTAGTAAGTAAATTACTTCATATTCATTACTTCTTTTAATTTTGAGACTTCTGTAAAGATATGAAAATTATCCATTTTTGAGAGTTTAATATAATTCTCTATATCGATTTTTCTCATGGTCAGTTTCAATTCGGACCCGTTTGGAAGAATCGTAGTTTGAATTCCCTCTTTGTTATCTACTGGAAAAATATATACAGGCACTTTAGTTTTTGTTGCCTGAGACGCCGCATTTGTTATCAGTGTGTCAGCTATTCCGTGGACAATTTTTGCGACCGTGTTTGCTGTCGCAGGACATATTAGAAATAGTTTAAATTTACCTATCTGTAATGCACCTGGTAGATAGTAGAAAGGTTCTGTCCGATTAGAGTCTACTTCAAAAAATATTTTTTTAGACATGGACTCTAATTCTTTTCTTAGACCATACCATTTTATAACTTGTTGAGCTGCTTTAGATAAAAAAATGTAGAGTTTAATATTCTCATTTTCATTGATAATTTCTTTCATTTTGTGAATTATCTCAGGCATCAAATCCCCTGAACCAGTAATGCCCCAAGCAACTCTTAGTTCCAATTATATCATCTATGTTTGACTATTATAATAAAGGAGTCATCATTAATGATTCATAAATATATTTTTAAAAAGTTGGAAAAATAATTTTATTTAGAATCTTCCTTCCCAATTTTTATTTCTATTCCGACTGTTTTCTTTACTAAATCGGCTAAATTGATCTGTAGAAGGCATCTTACCTCTTTTTCCTGCTATGGATGTTATGAGTGGGTATTCTCTGCTTCTTTTTATCCTATTGATTATTGGTCTGAGCCATTCATTTACGTCTTCTGTAATAAATATAAGTGAGATTTCTTGATTCTGCAATAGTTGATCTAATTTCTTTTCGGCTTCCTCTTTACTGCTAACTGAGTAACTATTCTTTATGCCAGTTATCTTGAAGGATGTAGCAGTTTCTCTATCAGCAAGGACCCCAATAGTAGCCATATTTCTCTGTCATGACAATCTATGATGTTGAAAATATTCAACGGGTTTAAATTAATATTCTTAATAATTTTCTTTTTATCTAGTATTGTTTGAGTATATCTTTTCTTTCCATTGTTCTATTACAATAATGACATCGCAATTGGATAGGTTCCACAACCTGAACATGAAAGATTGATCTCACTGGCTCTTTAGATTTTGAAATACAGGAGGGATTGCCACATTCGATTATTCCCTTGATATCTTTAGGTAAGTTAACTTTCTTTTTATCTCTAACATCATATTCACGAATTATGTTTATTGTTGCGTTAGGAGAGATTAGAGCTATCTTATCTACTTCTTCGGGCTTTAGCTCTCGTCCTTCTATTTTGACCATATCCTTTTTCTCAATATTCTTACTTTGAACATTCATCACTACCCCAACAGTATTGCTCTC
>JAGLGJ010000230.1 GCA_023144075.1 Candidatus Bathyarchaeota archaeon
TTAGCTAGCTAGTTTACAGTTCGCACGATGGATTGATTATGTGTGACTACCGCTTTTGTCTTAATTAATGTAGAACTCGGAAAAGAAGAAGACATGCTCAAGGTATTAAGAGGGATAAATGGAATTAAAGAAGCTCATTTTGTTTACGGTCCTCACGACATAGTAGCTAAGATAGAAGCCGAGGATTCGGAGACCCTTAAGAATATTGTAACATTCAAAATTAGGGGACTAAATGAAGTCCAAAGTACTCTAACTATGACTGTAATTGAAGGAATATTAACGTCGCGTGCGCGCGTTGATGATCTGGATGAGGAAGTGGAACGTGATGATTTTCCTTGAATGTTTTTCATATTCCGAACGTGTATTAACGTGCGTGTACCATCTCTGTCCAAAAAGATTGCTTCCTTCAGTGTCTGAGGCCAATTTATCTACGTCTACAAGTCTTGTCTCATAGAGGGTTAATTTATTGGGTTTGAAAGTCCATTCTTTCGAATAGTGCGTACGCTGGAGTTAAGAAAATTATTAAGAAAATGAAGAATTAAGTCTAATATTGACCTAAATCATCATGTAAGAGGACTCTTCAATTGCAATCATTTTCATCCGTAATCTACATAATAGTTATTTTGGCGGTTGTAATGATCTGGCGAGGTTTATGAGGCCTTCTTGATGAATATCTCTGGCCCAATAGACCAAAGCTTAGCTATTTAATATCACTCGTCATAGGATTAATCCTGATAATCATACTTCTAGTTTTTTACCAAATAGAGTCTGCAATAGTCTAAGCAAGGGCCTTAGATTTTTTTATAGCTAGCTAAACTATATTCAAATTTCTTTCATTATCACTTGACTATTGTGACAGCGCATGTCGAATGACGTGCCACTTTGTCTGTGACGTTTCCAAAAAGAAATTGCTCTGCTTTACCTACACCTGTGTTTCCGATAACTATAAGATCGAAGCTCATTTTTTTTGTATACGATAATATTTCTTCGGCAGGTTTCCCCATAACAGAATAAGTCTCTATTTCTACTCCTTTATCTCTTGATTTTTGACTAACCTTGTCGAAGATTTCTTTACTCATCAATTCTGCATATTTATCCAACATATCTTTGATGTGAACACCGCTTATTACATCCTTGACCGTTTTTTCCATTTCTTCATGTGTACTTTTGTCTGCCACGTTAATGATCCATAATTTGGCACCATAAGTTTTCGCCAAGTTTAATGCAAAATCGAAGGCTTTGTCTGCACGCTCTGATCCATCCATTGGAACAAGAATCTTCTTTAACAAAATTTACAATCACCCTTCACAATCATGAATGTATCAGCATCGTTCATTATAACTTTTACATTCCAAGATTTCTTACGAAAAAATTTCTTTTAACACGCGATAAGTTAAAGATCCCAAAATGAGAGGCTAATTATTTTAGTCTCTCAACCCTTTTTTTATTATTTAAAATCTTGTCTTGAAAAGAGTTCAAATTTGGATGCTCTCACCAG
>JAGLGJ010000231.1 GCA_023144075.1 Candidatus Bathyarchaeota archaeon
TGAGAGCATCCAAAATTGAACTAGTTTTTTCCCTTTGTTCTATTGGTGCTAGGTTAGCTCCTATAATGTCTCCAATAGCGTCTCTGAGTATTTTGAATGCTTCTGGATTCTTGATTATTTGGTAGCTAGCATGTATAAGACACCAAACTGCAGCATACAAAAGCTAGTAACGTACGCATCCCGTGTACATTTTTGTACATGAATAGAAAATATGGATAGAATATTATTTATCCATGCTGAGCTACGGGCCCATCTTCATGATTACTATCTTCTTGAATTCTTAATACTTTAACCAGTTTCTTATCTCTCCATTCAGTTAATTCTTTGAAGGTTTTTTCTTTTGTTTTTGGCAGCTGTTTTACTTCTTCGATAGCTTTCCTTGCTGCATGATAGGGGATGGATTTCCAGTCGTCCATGCTATTATACCATTCAGACATGCTTTGTTGGATATTATCTATTAGATACTCTATGCCTCCTGGACCCCCTCCAAGATGAAAAGTCAGGAATGGCCCCATTATAGCCCATCTTGCACCAGGGCCAGCACATATTACCCTATCAACATCTTCAACAGTCGCTATACCGTTTTCAATTATGCTCAAAGCTTCACGCCAAAGCGCAGCCTGTAGTCTATTTCCTATAAAACCTGGGATTTCTCTTTTAACTATAACAGGAATTTTTCCGAGGTCTTTCATGAATTCATATGTTTTCCTGATGGTCTGTTGTGATGTTGTTTCTCCAGGTACCAACTCAACGAGCCTTAGCAGAAGTGGTGGGTTCCAAGGATGCGCTACGATACATCTTTCCGGTTTTGCAGCATTTTTCTGGATCTTACTCATCAATAAACCAGATGTGCTTGATGCTATTATTGCATCACTATTTATTCTATCGATCTCTAAGAATACCTTCTGCTTAACATCATAACTTTCGAAAGTTGATTCTTGAATATAATCCGCTTTAGCAACACATTCAGACAAGTCTTCTGTAATCCGGATTTTATCTGGAGCCGTCTCAGCAACTTTTCTTTCTATCAGACCCATTTCAGCTAAGAATGCTGCACTAGCTTTAATGTTCTTCAGAGAATTTTGGGAAACTTCAATGTTAACATCATATATCGAAACATTACAGCCTTTAACTGCAAATAACGTTGCCCAACTATGTCCAATCGTACCTACTCCAATACATGCGACATTATTTATGATCAACATTATGCCCCCAATGACATTTTTTCGAATAATTAATCAGCATAAATAAGTATACATGTGGATGATCTGCAGGGATAAGATTACAGATTTGAAAGACCTTAACAGTTGACATCACTATCTTAAGAACTCAGACAAGTATGAAATGCTTCAGGATAACCTAAATATGACAATCCGTATACGCAATCTAAAGAAGAGTTTAACATAAATGGCAGAAAATGATTCTGAGAGTAAAACACTATCT
>JAGLGJ010000232.1 GCA_023144075.1 Candidatus Bathyarchaeota archaeon
ACAATGGTAAATGCATATTTCTTAACGATAATTTTTGTAAAATTTATGACAATCGACCATTAGTATGCCAATTTTATCCATTTGAAATGAAGTCACTTGAAAATGATGTTTATCAAATATTATTCTCTGGAAAAGAATGTACTTCAATTGATAAAGGAAATAAATTAAAAGAAAAGTATTTTAGAGATTTGGCTAAAAATGCCTTGAAATATTTCACAGAGTAATTTTTTTTTTGATTGGTTTATCCTCTCTTAGATGTACTTGTTATTGAAATTACATCATTATCTTTCAACTTATAGTCTTCTCCTACTCTCATTTTTGTTCTGGCATCCGTGGCATAAAGAAATCCTTTACCAAGTTCCGTATGTATCATGCTCGCAAGATCTTTGGCAGTGGCACCATATGGAACAAGGTAAGCATCGGGCAGTACTCTACCTTTATGGTCTGAAAAATTATCAATATTCTCAACGGGATATACCGTAATCATGTTAAGTAGTTTAAAGAATGCAAAATTTATTGTATCCTGAATTCCAGTAGATTCTCTTTTCAATAAGATTTCGTCTGATATTTTTTGTAATCCTTGTAATTGCTCAGGATTCAATTTCTCTTTATCCAATATGTTGAATTTATCATTTCCAGGTTCGTAATTAGTCAAATTCTTTTGACGTGATCGTCTCAAAGCTAACTCTGCTTCTGCAGAACAAGGAATAGTGACATATCCTGATTTTTCAATTCGAGATATATTGTCCATGCTTCCAGAAACATCAATTTTGTTAGCTGCTATTATCATAGGTTTTGAAGACATTCTAATATTATGTATTAATGTGATCAAGTCTTCTTCAGACCAAGAACTAATGTTTTCAGGTGTAAGCCGTAATTTTCTTACTTCATTTTCTATCGATGATTTTTTTATTGCCAGTCCACTAAGTCTATCTGCAACACTATCAATAAGTTCATCAATACCGATTTTTCCTTTTCGTAAAATTTTTTCCCAATCACGTTTTAAAATTCTTAACATCCACATATCTAGTTCTCGGTCAAGGAATTTTGTGTCTTTCATTGGATCATGGGTTCCAGCCGGACATATCTTTCCTTCAATATCAGTAGCTCCTGATGCATCAACGACATGAATCAGCGCATCTGCAGTCATTATTTCATCAAGAAATTTATTGCCCAGACCTTTTCCTTTCCAAGCGTCAGGAACTAAACCAGCACAATCTATCAGTTCAATAGGAATCATCCTTATTCCATTAAGGCAAGTTGAATTTACTGGGTCATCTTTAACTCCTATTTCTTTACATATACATCTAACTCTAACATAGCCAACCCCATGATTAGGTTTGATAGTAGTGAATGGGTAAGCTGCCACTGGTACACTTATCATTGTTGCTGCTGAGAAGAAAGTTGACTTTCCAACATTTGGCTTTCCTAC
>JAGLGJ010000233.1 GCA_023144075.1 Candidatus Bathyarchaeota archaeon
AAAACTTTTTTGCTGAAAGACCGCAGGCAGTAGTAATCAGTCTGGATACGCTAACAACTCGGAGTTTTTCTTCAGGTATTGGATGTTTTGTTGTGATGTTGATATTGTCTTGGTTTATGTTGATTTGTTTTAGTTGATTCGTTGACTCTAAGACGCCTTCATCGTAAAGCCAACCTAGAGCTAACTCCTTTTTGAATTCAGGAGTAGAAAGCAATGTAATCACATACTCGTCATTTATAAAAATGTTAACTGGAGCCTCGATAGCAACGGCCTCATCAACCATCTTTCGTGTATTAGAATATGTATTTATTTTCTCAACGCAGAAATCTATCGACATGTCGCAATCACTGTTAACGTTCAAGCTCTGTTTTTTATATCTGTCGAATGCATATGAGATGGATAAAAAAATATACTATCTATTCCTAATAAAAATGAAGAGTTACTCTTCACTTAGACATCGCACTAGACATCCACATAATTTGAATTAGCGTCGTCAACTAATCTGTGGTCTTTCTTTTTTTCTCGATTCGCTTTGAAATGAGGATGGTTAGTTCCATTAAGATAACGATGGGAATGAAGGTTACACCCTCCGTAATCAGAGTGGGATCGGGGTCTAGAGCTGCAATAATAATCAGAAGAATCCCGTACATGTACTTGCGGTTTTTTGTCAATTGCTCCGTTTTCAGGATGTTTGCTTTAACGAGTAGATAAACATAAGTTGGAAAGGTAAAAATCAAACCACAGCCTAACATAATTGTTCCCACCATAGAAAAGAACTCTGAGAAGTTATAGATTGGTTCTAGATTCTGTAATTGGGAAAACAAGGTCATCGTCCTGAACGTGAGGGGCACAACATACATATAGCCTAAAGAAAGACCGAAGGAAAATAATGCGACAAAGGACGCGATGAATTGAAGGGCAAACCTCTTCTCATTTTTACGTAAAGCTGGCTGAAGGAAGTTATAGAGTTCATAAGCCGCAACGGGTAAACCGATTGCTGCACCCATCACTAGTGAAATAAAAAAGTATACTTCCAACGGAGCAAAAAAATTGAGTGGTATGAGCGTTATTCCTTGAGGTAAGAAGCGTTCTTGAAAGTGTTGGATCACGTAGGATGTAATGGTTTGATAGAAGGGATTAGACAGATTTAAGTTTGTGAAGTCAAGGTTGATGGGCACTACCATTACGGCTATCGTCGAGACAATGAATACCACAAAAACTTTACGTAATTGCTTAAATAATTCTGTAAGATGTTCCCAAAAGGTCATATCTACATTGTCTTTCTTGGACATAACAACGCCTAATGGAGGAACAATACGTTCTAACGCGAGTTAGCTTTTTTCTGTTTTCAGATCTTCTATTTCTTTAAGTATTTGCGTGATATTTTTTCCTTCAGTTGTTATTCCCTGTTTTCGGGCCATTTCGATGATG
>JAGLGJ010000234.1 GCA_023144075.1 Candidatus Bathyarchaeota archaeon
TTTCAACGTAGTTCCATTCATCATTCTTTAAGTCATGAAGTAAAATATTTGAGATATCCTCGGAAGACATAGAGGGTAGTGGATAATGACTGTAAATAGGAATGTTATCACTCCATGCCAAATAATATACTAACGTTTTATTGGTCTCAGGCATGGAAAAATCAGCAATTAATGCAATTTCTGTCCATGCATTGATTTCAGGAATACCGAACAAATAAACCCAGAAACTTAGGGTTAGGTTATTTGTTTCGTTCAATTCTATCTGTTGTCTAGCGCCACCACCGACTCCAAAGCAATGTTCGCCTCCTGTACCACAATCTGCTCGGAGTGAGTATTCCCCAGAGTGTGAGAGATAACTTGTGACGATTGCATCTCGTTGGAGTTGATTACAATAGCTGAAAGATGTCCATCCGTCTAAGTTCTCTTCGAATCCTCCGTTTTTTATGAGTTCGAGCGTTTCGCATTTGGAGGGAAAAATTAGAGTTGATATTGACAGACTGATCATGAACAGACAAATGAATATGTATTTCATACAACTTCAGCTGATAAACGATATCAAATGCCTCTCTTCTCGGTATGCTCTTAAGATTTTAGATAGTGAGTGCTGAATACATTTTATGATTTTGAGTAATGTATCCCATAGCTCGAGACCATAGAAAGAATATCTTCCGTGTTAGCTGGCTAGGCTCATTCTTAATCTGCACGCGTTAAGAAATTAAATCTTGTACAACAATCAATATTCTGAAATAATATCATTAAGATTTATATCTGATAATTGGATCTTATAAGATATATTATGAGATCTTATTATGGGAGTGGGCGTATGAAACCTTGTAATATTGAGAGGGATAAAAAGCTGTTTGAGTTGTGGCGATCAAATCTTACTATTGATGATGCAAGTTTTCAGTCTGGTATTCCTCGAAGCACGGTAGGCTACTACTATAAGAAATTTGGTAAGCAACACGGAAAAGAAGTTTCGATGACAGGGAAATCTAGAGAATATTCAGATTCTTCCTCGAAATCTATTAATGAAGCTAAGTTGCCAGTTGATACTTTTCTGTCTTCAATAGCAAAGAATCGTGCTTTTACTCAAATTCTGAGTATGATGTATAGTGGGAAATATGTTGAATCATATTATTACTTGATGAGTTTGAAACTCTTTAAAGATGTCATAAAACTTTACAATTTTACACCAGAAGAAATGAAATTGCTTATTGAACTTTCAGAAAACTATGCAAAGGCTAAAGTTGCATCTACAGTGGCGACAGTCATACCCAGCGCGAGCGCCAATTCGAAAGAAAAGTCGATGACTAGTGACAAAGAAAAAGTTGTACAAGATAATAACACAGGAAGAACTATACAAGAATTTGATGTGATAGAAACGTTGACAACAAACAATGAAAAGTCAAAACAGATGAAAGAAATT
>JAGLGJ010000235.1 GCA_023144075.1 Candidatus Bathyarchaeota archaeon
CACACACAGAGATGGTGACACGTCGGAAACCACAAACGAATAATTGAATGAGAGGTAAGGATCTAAATTAGGGTCCTTCTCTACCCTTTTTTTAAAGCGCGTGCGCTTCCTTAACCTACGTGGCGTAGGAATTTGGATAAAAAGGATCTTCTAAACTTCTTTTTCACATTCTCTATAGGTTCACCAAGTATCTCTATCTGATTCAGCTCACATTTTCCCAGTCCTTTCTTCTCTGCGAGATGTAGATGTTTAACATCATTTGGAGGTATCATCATTACGGCTGCACCAACAGAGTCTACTGCTACCGGATCAGTTCCAGCAATGACTAGGTTCATCTCGACAGGGTTTCCACTGGATTCATGTCCTTCACCAGCAATTATTCCGTCTATTATGGCGATGTTGGGTGTTATGACGGAGGCTAGGTCTGCTATGTTGCTGTTTAGATGCGTATGCATGGAGCCTTTCGGCTTCATGGCGCCCATCATGTTTTTGATGCTTAATGAGACGCCGGCTATTCGGTGGAGCTTTAGTTTAGGTACACTAATTATTGTTGACTCTAGAGCCGTTTTAGCTATCTTTACCTTCTTTAATGTTAGTGGGTTTTTAGGATGGGTCTCAACATAATCATCTTTGTTCAGATCAACCAGTTTTACATTCCATCTCTTTGCTACAGAATCGACTCCTGCAATTCTATATGACTCGAAAGTGTCTGAAAATCCGCTTCCTTCTCCGATAATTATCTCTTGTACTTCCTGTTGTTTTAGAAATTTTATTACGCCTTCGATGACGCGGCTGTCTGTTGTGATTCCTGTTGATGGATGACTTGCATTAAGATAGTTCGGTTTAATCAATACCGGTTTTCCATTAGTAAGAGCTTCATGTGCATTTATCATCTCTAAAGCTTGGACCGTTATATCTTCAGGGGAAATGCCTTTGATAATAGCAACAGCAGACATGATAACACCATAGAAAGTGCGCACTATAGAGAATGTCCACTATTTGACTCATTTGTTATTAACACGTGCCAAAAATCTGGGGGATCTACCCAGCTAAATCTAAGAAGAGGAAATAAGATCCGATGCAGCCACTATTCCTGATCTCTGTTTTTGGTATGGGATCCGTGCATGATCCATTTTTCGAGTCTGGAGAATATTTTATATTCTGTTGAACAGCACATTACAGTAGTTGATTGATTTGGAAGCTAGACGAACTCAAGCCTTAACTGTAAAGTCAGGTCCAACTGAAAGCGGAGTCCCAGGATACCCTGTTGGAGGCGAAATGGTTCAAGTAGATAAACTATCAGTATTCCTTTCCAGTTCATGGATCCTAATATTGTTGATATTGATTGCTCCTATCGCTTTCATATTGTATAGAAAACGTGACGTGACTCTGAAAATATTGAGTCC
>JAGLGJ010000236.1 GCA_023144075.1 Candidatus Bathyarchaeota archaeon
CATGGGCAGATAGCCTAGAAATAAAAAACACAAGATTACTCGCAGATTTCTGGCCACATGGGAAAGTCGCTAAATTATATAAAATATTTAGAGAAGAGGATGGAATTTCAGAAAGAGCCAATATAATAATAGATGAGAATCAGAAAATATATTTTGTAAAGGTATACCCCATAGCAGAGTTACCAGATATCCAAGAGATCCTAAACACTTTAAGAAGTATCTCTTAGAAGCACTACTTCGCTTGATAAAGTGACAACGTTTCACTATTCGCTTAGAGCTATCTAGTTAAGTTTGAAAATTATAGGGATGATGTTTTTAGAATACGAGTCAATAGTTTCTTGAATACAATCAATTGGAGTTACAAAAACAAGTCCCGAATATTCTTCGAAAATTAATCTCAGTTTTTTTATTTCTACACATAAAATTAAAAAATATGTGTTTGCATAATAAACTATAGTGATTAACTTGGGTTTAAAAGGTTCAAAATCGGAGAAGAATCTATTAAAAGCATTCGCTGGTGAGAGTCAAGCAAGAAACCGTTATACGTTTTTCGCAAGTGTAGCAAAGAAGGAAGGATTCGAGCAAATTTCGGCAATATTCCACGAAACTGCAGATAATGAAAAAGAGCATGCAGAGGTTTTCTTTAAACATCTTGAAGGTGGAGAAGTGGTGATTGAGGCAGGATATCCTGCTGGAAAGATTGGTAGTACAGCAGAGAATCTTCTGGCGGCTGCTGAAGGCGAAAAGATGGAGTGGGATACGCTATACCCAGAATTTGAAAAAGTAGCCAGAGAAGAGGGGTTTGAAGAAGTTGCAGAGTCATTCGAAGAGATTGCAGAAGTTGAAGAACAGCACGAGAAAAGATATAGAAAACTTCTTGAAAACGTGAAGAACGATAAAATATTCAAGAGAGACACTGAAGTTAAATGGAAATGCAGAAACTGTGGTTACGTCCACATAGGAAAAGAAGCGCCTGAAACTTGCCCTGCTTGTAAACATGCTCAAAATTATTATGAATTACTTGCTGAAAACTACTAGTCTATTGAATCAATAACTGCATCTGATTCCGTTATTAACATGCGCAGGCATGCTCTATTAGGCATCCATGTTTTTAACTCAGTTTACAGAAATTTCGCTAACATGTGCGCGTTTGTTATTAAAAAAAGATGGAAGTTTGTTCAATCCTTGAAAGAACATTCATAGCGCTTATAGTAGTGCTTGTATTTCGAATACTGCGTTAATTAGAGACATTTCTAGATCCAACTCATAGAAAGTGGGTTACTACTAATGTACTTGGACGGCAACTCTTCTGATCAAGGTTGGATCTGTGAAACTTAAATTGAACGTTCGAAGATGGTCTCTGATTTGAAGTGGATGCTGAAGTAGCTCTCTTATTCC
>JAGLGJ010000237.1 GCA_023144075.1 Candidatus Bathyarchaeota archaeon
ATGCATGCTATTGCTTTCATTATGCCGCCAGAAAACAGTATAGAGGCAAGTAACCATCCATAAACGATAAAGATGTGAAAGCCGACAACAAAGGTTTGATCAATGAAGGGAATTGTTAGAGTTATGAGGGTATATGGTAATGGTTCAACATAGAATATCGAATTTATTGTATATGAGATCCCATATGCAACTATAACTCCTATAATAGCGAATTCAACATAATCGAAACGGGAGAGTCCGTCCCGAAGCTTCTTATTTTTAGCCAGCTGGATGCCATATAAAACGAAACCTATGACAAAGAGTGCACCCACATATCTGTGGAATATCCTGACTGGATACATAAAATCAGGCCATAAAGGACGTGCACTCTCTAATGTCATGCCAGCTCCATGGCAGGATGAACATTCTCCAATGTTTAACGCGTGTGGGATTTGCTTCCCAGTTTCAACAAGTGGGTCGTTCAATAATGTCAGAATGAATGAAAGGTCCAAGGTTAACCATGATAATAACACTAGGACCATTGAAACATGAAAGAGCCAGAATGATACGGAACTAAACCACATTCTTGGATATGCGAAAAGCTCAACCAACGCATTTACAAGAGATTTTTTAGTTGGATATTTGAAAGCTCGGATGCGTCGATCGATCTTCAAGATTCCTTCATCACATTAGAAACTATTTTTCCGTTTGTTAGTTTCAGTCTATGTTAAAAACGCATCTATCTACTCAGTTAGATTTCAAATTGTTAAAAAAAATGCGTGCTATTCATTATCAATTATTATTTTATCAAGTTTACAAAATCATATGTTAGTTAGCTAAGTACACACTCAATATTAACTTCTTGTCTTGTTTGAAAGTTGCGTTTGGAATCATCACGATAATAATTAAGCGTAAAGTGAATTATTCCTAGCATCCGCTAGAAACTGTATAACACATTCATCTATGGTGAGAATTCCTTGAGATTATATCCTAATTACTCGATTCTTACCCTTTGCATCAACGATATGAACTGAACAGGCCAAGCATGGATCATATGATCTAATAGTCTTACCAACCTCTGTTGGATTCTCTAGATCGTCAACAGGCACTCCTATGAGAGCTTGCTCAAGCGGACCCATCTGTCCATTATTATCTCTTGGAGAACAGTTCCATGTTGTAGGTGAGATTACTTGATAGTTAGCTATCTTCTTTTCACTAATTCTGATATAATGCGTCAATGCTCCTCTGGGTGCTCCCCATAAACCTAGACCTTCGCCTGATTCAGGTACTTGGGATGGTGTATAAACTGGTTCTGCTGGAACGATGTTATCTATCCATGATTCCATCTCTTCCATTACCACGAGCATCTCAGTAGCTCTGGCGGCAATTCTGTCA
>JAGLGJ010000238.1 GCA_023144075.1 Candidatus Bathyarchaeota archaeon
TGACAGGGTAAATTTTACCACGAAATTCCATATCGATAAGGTTTCTCATGATGTGATATCCGAATTTCTCTGGATCTTCTGACGCCCCCACAATCGCAACGCTCTCTGGTTCGAAGAGACATTTGACTGAATCTTTTCCCAAGATATTCTTTGCCTCGCTAATTTCTATATCTTTGAGTTTCGACTTACTTTTTTTGTATTCTAATAAATCTTGACTAATTAGAGGGATCCTTAGCTAACCGATCAATGAGATAATTTTGGAAAAATATGAGTGTTTTTTTATGATTTTATTTTCGCTTTATGACTGGAACTGCTGCTCTTAATTCTTTAGTATATGAATGTCTAGGGTGATGTATTACTTCTAGGGCAGGTCCCAACTCAACAATCTTGCCAAGAAGCATTACCCCTATTCTGTCACAAATGTATTTGGCTACAGCAAGATCATGAGTTATGAACAAATATGTTAGATCGTATTTCTTCCTGAGACCTAACATTAAATGTAACAATTCTGTCCTCACAGAAACGTCTAGCATAGATACAGGCTCATCGGCCACAATAAAATCAGGTTTTAACACCAGAGTTCTAGCTAGAGCAACTCTTTGTCTTTGTCCCCCACTCAGCTCATGTGGATATCTATCCATGAAATCTTCAGCAGGACTTATCTTAACATCCTCTAATGCTCTCATTACCATGTCGCGTTTTTCTCTTTTATGTGACGCAATATTGTGAACTTCAAGCGGTTCAGCAACAATATTGGAGACTTTCATTCTGGAGTTGATTGATTCAAATGGATCCTGGAAGATCATCTGCATTCTTCTTCTGAAAGTCTTCATTTCAGAATGTTCACTGACATCAGTGAAATTTGATCCATCAAAAAATATTAGCCCACTATCGGGCTCTTCAAGTCTAAGAATTGTTCTACCGAGAGTTGTTTTACCACTTCCACTCTCACCAACTATGCCAAGAATTTCACCTTTATTGATGTCTAATGTAACATCATCTACAGCATTGACAAATTTACTTTGACCTTGTAATTTCTGAAAAAGGGTACTCGATTTCTTATAGATTTTCTTTAAGTTTTGGATTCGAACTAAGCGGGTGGTCAAGATTGAGCTCCTCTATTTAAGATGACAGAGAACTTGATGATCTTTCTCAACTTCATGATATTCTAATTTTTCTTCCAAACATTGCTTGACACTTTTTTCACATTTTGAATAGAAAGAACAATCAGATCCCGCGTAGGTCTTTGATTTTATTTCGGAGATTGTGGCAAGTTTATCTTTTCCGTTTTCAATATCGGGGTAGGATCCAATAAGAGCTTTAGTATATGGGTGAATAGGATTTGCAAAGATTGATCTGGAATCAGCCTTCTCA
>JAGLGJ010000239.1 GCA_023144075.1 Candidatus Bathyarchaeota archaeon
AAATTTGAATATAGGTCAATTTATTGAATCCACAAGGCGGTTAATTCATGCAGCCTCCAAACCTTCTCGAGAAGAAGTTTGGCTATTACTTAGAGTTTCACTATTAGGAATCGCCATAATTGGAGGAATCGGCTTTATGGTAAGAATCCTATTTCTATTCCTAGGATCAGGAGCCATCTAACTATTATCCTTGAGAGGATTAAAGATGATATTCTCTATTCGTACAACAGGCGGTCAAGAAAGAACGGTTGCCGAGGTATTAACATCTAAAGCAGGAATGAAGAAGCTACCTGTGTTTGCCGTAATGGTTTCTGAAGCCATTAAAGGTTACATATTTGTCGAGGCTTCAGGGCCGCATACTGTTGATGAAGCTATGTCAGGAATAAAACATGCGAGAGCCAGGACCAAAGGTTCTGCTCCTCTTTCTGCGGTAGAGCGATTCATAATTACTAAGCCGGCAATAGAGGATTTAGATCAAGACGATCTCGTTGAAGTTATAGCGGGGCCATTTCGAGGACTCAAGGCCAAGATCACTCATATGGATAGGGTGAAAGAGGAAGTAACAATTGAGTTACTTGAAGAAGGATTCGCAACACTCCCCATAACTGTACATGCTGATTATGTTAGAAGAACTGCAAAACATAGAGGTGAAGAAAGTGGGAGAAAAGAAACAGATTGAATCACTAATTAATGGTGGCAAGGCTACAGCAGGACCACCTTTAGGCCCTGCACTTGGACCTCTCGGAGTTAATGTCCTTCAGATCGTTAACCGAATAAACGAATTAACCAAATCCTATGCGGGTATGAAAGTACCCGTAAAAGTAATTGTTGATGTGGATACTAAGGACTTTGAGGTAGAGATCGGTACTCCTACAACTTCGGCTCTGATCATTAAAGAGTTAGGTATTGAAAAAGGCTCAGGCACTCCGAATACCGAAAAGGTTGGGAACCTATCTCTAGAACAGACTTTGAAGATAACGGAAATGAAGATAAAAAACACCTATGCTAAGGATACTAAAGGAGCTCTGAAAGAAGTCCTTGGAACCATGGTCAGTATGGGAGTCACTATCGACAATAAAGATCCAAGAGAAGTTCAGAAAGAGATAGATGACAACAAACACGAAGCACTATTCAAGAAATAGGTATAAAGAGTGATAAACTGTACGAAACGTTCATTAAAGTCGACTATGCGAGGGTAATAGACATTTCTTGTTACTATGGAAATTTGGTGTGAGAATTGCCACTTACTAAAGAGAACATTCAGAAATCCCTTGAAGAACTTAGGAAAAATAAAAAAAAGCGCAACTTCAAAGAATCACTAGAATTAATCATTAAACTCAAAGACCTAGATTTAAAAAAACCAGAGAACAGGA
>JAGLGJ010000024.1 GCA_023144075.1 Candidatus Bathyarchaeota archaeon
TCCTCTTCATCGAGAGGTCAAAGGCAAATCTGGCGATTCTTTCGCAGCCATTTCTAGTGATAAGTCTTATTGCAATTGCTGAATCTTTTCCTGACATAAATTCAATCCCAGAATATAATCCCTCAGTATTTTCTCTGACAATTACCATATTTATCTCTGGATTCAAAGAGTGAACATTGGGAAGAGATTTTAATGGTCTCAAATTAACATAAAGATCAAACATTGTCCGAATCTTAACCGTAGCGCTTCTAGGGGACCCCGGTTCTTCCGGAGTTGTTAGTGGTCCCTTTAAACAACAATCTACAGATTTTAAACTCTCTATGGTTTTTTCAGGTAAATTGGTTCCATATTTTGGTATGCAATTTAATCCAGCCTCTTCAAATACATACTCTAACTTTAATCCCTTTACAACTTCTTGAATGGCATCTAAAACAGGAATAGTTGCATTTATCACATCAGGGCCTATTCCATCACCTGGAAGTATAGCAATTTTAATAACTTTTGAATTGTGAGGTTTCAATTTTCCTTCCTCGATATAATTCATATAATAAACTTTTAACTTTTTGATAGATCTTCTAGTTCTATTTGATCTTTTATAAAGTCATTCCTAAAATACGCCGATTTTTTGATTATATTATAACATACGCTTTATATAGACAATGACTTTGTAGTTTGTAAACATTGTTAAAGGAATCCGCATTTTGCTTCTAATATATTATACCCTGTATCATAAAAAAATGAATTAACTTAATGCTTTGGGCCCGTGGCCTAGCATGGATAAGGCATCGGCCTTCTAAATCTCGAGGAGAGCCGGAGATCGTGGGTTCGAATCCCACCGGGCCCGCCAATTAATCTGTAAAAATTTTTTTTGATATATGAAATTAATGAATGAAATTGGATTAATTGGTTATGATCATTTTATTGTAATTATCTCTAAAACTATTATTATGAAATTATTTATTTCAAGGAGTTATTTATTGAGATTTCTTTGATTTGTATTCTACTTTGAAAAGTGTATTATTGCATTTAAGACAAGGATTGTCTCTAGTACAGAAATCTATTATCTCACCACAATTTGAGCATTTGCATATTGCAGTAAACTCATTTTCGTTATTTCGTAAAATATTACCTCATCATATGTATTTACTTTTTAGATATTATATTAAGATAAATAGGTGAAGAATCTATAATATTATTTCAGAGATAATTTGCCAATCTGTTCGAAATGCCGTAAATCCATAGCGCAAGGAAAAATTAGGCGACATAAAAGCCGATGTGGAAAAAAGAAAAAGGTAAAAAAAGTGATCACAGAAGATAATGTGGTTCCGGCTGCTTTATAACTTGTAGAACTCTGATTTATGTCAAATATTTTTTTATATCTTTATTCTTTTTGAAAACGTTTTTCGATCATTTCGAGTATACCTGATCCTCTGAAGACAAGGATAATTGCCATTATCATTAAGCCCATTATAATCATCCAATTCTCGGTATATGCGCTGATGCCGTCTTTCAATAGTATATATGCAACTGCACCAATAAGTGGACCGAAGAATGTTCTAAAGCCTCCGAGCAAAGTGATAATCAAAATTTCTCCAGATAACATCCAATAGAGAGTATCTAATCCTACATAGTTTAGATGAAAAGCGAATAGAGCCCCAGCTAATCCTGAAAATAGTCCGGATAGAGTGAAACTAATTAGTTTGTATTTATCCGTGTTATAACCTAGTAGTTTTACTCTATCTTCGTTTTCACTAATAGCTTTGAGTACTTTTCCAAAAGGAGATGTCTGTAAGATTCTGAGTAGAGCAACTGCAATTATGATAATGATCATAACAAAATAATACCATGTTAAAGGTGTTCTTCAATTCTCAAGACCAAAGAGTGGTGGTGTCGGTATTCCAACTAGACCATCACCGCCTCCCGTAAGATTGAATGGATTCTGAATAAAGATGAAATATATCATCATGTTGAATGCGACTGTTATCAAGGCGAAATACGTACCCTTTCTTCTAAGAATCATCATCCTGATAACTAACGCAACGATTGTTGCCAAAGCTATTCCAGTAATAAGTCCAAACCAACCCAAAGAAACGGGAACACGTGGTATACTCTGTGGTTCCACAAGGAACATTGCAGTCCCATATGCTCCAACACCGAAGAAGGTGGCATGCGCGCGCTAAACCAGAACTAAGATTCTCCCTAACTGAAATAGAGAAAGTTCCGTTTTTTAGATATAGAATCAAGGAAATTAAAAAAAGAGTAGCTACTAACGCGCGCTAGATTACCATGTATTAATAATTCAAACATATACGCTTATATGTGAGACGTCCCCAACTACGCGTCAGTATACATTGATTCTACTTTTTAGTATTATCATCTGTATAACTAGTTTCGAAGGAGTGAACATAATGGGATTTGGTTCAAGACCTATGCATAAGATCACATGTGCCGATTGTGGTAAAGACGCAGAAGTACCTTTTGTACCACAAGAAGGAAGACCAGTCTATTGCAGAGAATGTTTTCCCAAGCATAGGACCAACAGGTATTAACAGGTAATTCATAACACACGATTACTAACGTTTCATAATACGATTAGTTTTTCCCCCTTTTTTTCCTTTTTTTTCTAGCGTGTGCTATAACCAATCCATCATGGACATGTAGACATGAGCAGGAGCATACTTGACGCAGTAACGTCGTAATTCACGATTGTTGATGCAGTTCTCAAACTTGTTAAGCTTCAGAAATCTCCGGTTCCAAGTAACGAGACGGTAATGTTTCCGTGAGAGATTCCATAGTGGTGCGATAGGAAAAGGCGCATATTTGTAATAAGCGCGCGCTGGATGAAAAAAGTCAATTTTCCTCGTATAAAAAGGACCTTAATACAAAACTCAAAGATGGAGAAAGATTTGCTATAGTGTCACCTGCAGGTGGAGGATAAGAAAATAATACATTATAAATTCGCTAAAAATTATTACAATCATTAAATATATTTACCATATTTTCTTGCTTCGTCAACCATTATTTGGATATTCTCTGTTTTTACATTACTATGAAGCGAATTACTGTCTGAAAGTATGAATCCTCCACCTTCGGCAGCTGCGCTTATGCAACGTCTTACATCCTGTCTAACCTCTGACTCAGAACCATAAGGTAAAATATGTACACAATCAACATTTCCTCTTAGAAAGATCTTATTACCGTATTGTTGTTTTACTTGAGCAAGATCCATTACACTAGGCTCAATAGGATGTAATCCATCGATTCCCAAATCTATTAGATCATTCATTATAGGTGAAAGATTTCCATCAGAATGTTTCATGACGGGGATTTTATGTGAATCGCATTCTTGAATGAATTTCTCTATGTATGGAAAGAAAAATTCTTTTAGAATTTTTGGAGAAAATATTGGTCCTTTAGAGTCTGCTAAGTCGTCTCCTTCAACTATTATGTCCACGCCTGCTTCGATAAATCTTTTAACTATTTTTATCTGGTAATTGAATACTTTTTCAATTAGGTTTTTTGCAAATTTTGGCTGTCTGTAAAGGTCAATAACAAGTTTATCTATTCCCCCCCTCATCTCAAAAGGAGCTGTAACTACTGAGTGGCACATTGCAACTACTGGATATTCATTATTAGCCTGTTTTATAGTCTCTTCAACCATGTCGAAATTTATTTCTTCTGGATTTGGAAATTCAAAATTATCTAAATCCTCTGGAGACTTTATTTTTCCGTCTACCCAATATGTAGTCTTGACATCTTTCTTTATCCTGTAAATTTTTCCCAAATGATCAGCATAGCTGTTTTCGTCAATAAATTGAGGTTTAAAACCCTCTGGATATAGATGCCAATCATTTACCATCAAAGAATCGAAGTCAAATTTCATAGAAGCTTCATTGATTAACCTTTGATTATGTTTTATAATGTGGTTCATATCTAAATTATCATTATACTGTTTTGAAAGAAATAATGAAGGGGTCATAGGAGTTTTTCCAAGTATTGTCTGAGCATGAATTAGATCTAAGTTGGTTCCATCCACAGGAACCATGTCTGGGATCTCTAGGTGAACAGCTTTAAGATATCGTTCTTTGTGTGTAAACAATAGTATACCTCCGTTACGATCTATGAATCACTAAAAAATATTCAAAAACTTTTCGAGGAATTTAACTTTTTTTAGAAAAAGAACATCTGATTAATTTTGCCCACCAGTATGCCACATCTATGGTTCAAAAAGGCATGAATCCTTATATTGGAATTATCAGTTATTTTTCAAACTGATGAATAGTAAATCTTACCAATCTATTCACTCCTGAATAAAACATCATGAAACAAGGTAAAAATTGCAGTCGAATAGAAATAATATGCTATGAGAAGGTTTAGAGAAAGTGATCAGAAGAGACAAAAAAAATGTAATATACCTATCCGAATCAACGCTCAAGTGGGTAGACCGTCTGATCAGACTTACCGCATCATATCAAAGCAGACAAGATTTCGTATTGGCTGCTGTGCAAGAAAAAATTGTAAATTTACCTATGAAAAGTTTTCATCCTAGTTAGAATAATTTCATCATATCTTTTTATTTATCAGGATAAAACTTTCATGATACTTTATTAGAAAAATAGGTTTTTTTAATAGTAATAAAGAAAATCTAAAATAGTTATTGGAGATTTAGCGCGCGTTTAATAAGATAATCAATAAAATTTAATATTCGAGCCCAAGTGGAAACATGAGATGTGAATTAGTCTCTGCTATAGAGGCCTATTAGTTCTCCCTTTGCAACTATCTTTCCTATCATTGCTTTTTCAACATTTGATTTTTTTGAGTTAGTATCAAGATCTAGTTTTTCTTTTAGAGCATAAACCTTGAAGAAATATCTATGAGTGCCGGACGGTGGACAAGGTCCCCCATATGATTGTCTCTGAAAATCATTCATGCCCTCAACTCCAGGAACAACGTTTTCTGCAATCTCATCCATTGGAGGAATATTCCACACTATCCAATGATCCCAAGTTCCCATTGGAGCATCAGGATCATCAACTATGAGGACTATACTCTTTGTTTCATCAGGTAATCCTTCTAACTTTAATGGTGGATTAATATCATCACCATCGCATGTATATTTTTTCGGAATGGAAGCATTGTTCTCAAAAGCTGGACTAGTTATTATTAAGTCGATCAAAAATATTCCTCAACATTCGCTCTTCAATTAATACCTAGTTTTGGGGTTAATAATTCTAGTTATTTCTAGCTAGTTAGAAATTATTAAGAACTGATATTGTTGAGGATCCAAATTGTTACTAATTATATTTTTTCGATGAGAAATTAAGAATAATTGTGCTTGCGATTAAAAGTATAAAACTTAATGGAAATATTGCGTTCAAAGATGTGGTCTCGATAAACTTTGCCGCGATCGGTGGAGTGAAAGCGATTATTGACTGTTGAGTGGACATAGACAAGCTGTAGGCTAAACCTCTCCTGTTATAAGGTGTAAGCTTTGCTGTTATACTTGACATGGGGGCCCAGACGGAGTCTTTGAAAAAAGCGAAACATAGGAATACAATGATTAGCAAAATCGTTGTAGACGTGAAGGGTATTAATATGACTGTGCCTGCAGCTCCAAGAATTGCTAGGATTAAGATTTTCTTATCTCCAAGCATGAAACCTAGATAGCCAGCGAACAGAGAACTAATAATTCCTATGGGTGGACCCAAGGTGAATATGAAACTCGCAGTTGCTTCTGAGAATCCTCTTATGAACACCATGTAAGTAGTCATGAATGTCAAGATCACGGTAGCACCTGCCTGACGTATTCCCATAGAAGAGAGAAATGATACAAAGTCTTTTGTTAGAATAGATTTAGTAGTGGTATGATTATTTTCATGCTTTTCATAATAAGGTAAATGACTCATTTTCAGAAGAAAGAGACTCCAAATCCAGATGGGAATTACCCAAAGAATATATGCAGATCGCCAATGGCCATAAGTTAAAGCTAAAGTCAGTGTTAATAACCCAAGAGATGCACCCCCAGCCCCCATTGCATTATGAAGGCCCATGGCTTTACTTAGTTTGTTAGGCATTAGAGATCTGCTTATCGTTGAAAGACCAGAATTATGATAGAAAGAAGAGGCTACGCTAATACAAGTCAGTCCAAAGATAAGAGTTACAACTGTCCAACTTCCGGCTACTATCACACCTCCAAATCCCTGTAGAATCATACCAAGAAGTAGTATGGGTTTCGCACCGATTCTATCAACCATGAATCCAGAGAAAAAATTCATTACTAGGCCAATGGCTGTTGGAATTGTGACAATAAATGAAACTTCAAACAAACTGAGATTAAATTCTTCAAGAAATACAGGTATCAATACTAAATGCATTAAAAAATATACTTCGGTTAGTAAGTGAGACATGCTTATTGCAAGAATGATTTTTTTCAATTCTAAGCGTCTCTGAAATGCTATTTTACTCCATCATAATAGGCAAAAGCGTATTGTACTTCTTGCAGTAATCTCATTTATGAAATTATAATTTTTTGACTTGAAATAATTTAGTCATGCAATTCTATACATCATTGATCTCCGGTATCCAGTTGTTACTCGAAAATATCCTTTCAGCATTTTATTAATTTCTTCATCATTGGTATCCACCAATAACGGATTTCCTTTAAGAGAAATAATTTTGTCCTCAGACGCAACAATAATAATATTATCTTTACCAACCTTCTTGATTACCTTAAAACTTATTTGCTGATTTCCTCTACCGAATAAATATCCTTGACCGCCAATCACTGTAACAACTATCTTAGATTTTTTTCCATCAATTATTTTCAATATTTGATTTTCATTTATATCAGAAGCAATCAATTTTTTTTGATAGACTATATCGACGCCAAGAAGAGAATATTCTAGATTTAGTTTTCTCAATATGGATTTTGTTGTTGTTCCAGGTCCAATAATATAATAGTCTTCTTTCATATTGCTGATTATTTCCCAAGCAATCGATTCGATTGTTTCACGTTGAGAGGGTATACTACCGATCTTCACATTCTGAACCATTTGTTCTTCATGAGGAACTTTCAAGTAGCCATAAAGTTTAGCTGATAGAACATTTTGTCGGAAAGCTTCCTCATCAATATCCATAACTTCAGCCTCTCGAAGTTCAATTAATCCTTGAAGAAATTTGGTAGCAAGAGATCCAGCTGCCCTCGGATTAATTGCAAATGAGCTAGAATGTATTTTCACACCAGCAGGAACGCCAAGTACGGGTATCTTATCGCCAACAACTTCGTAAATGTCTCTGGCAGTTCCATCGCCACCTACGAAGAGTATGAGATCTACTTTATGATTCAACATATCTTTGGCAGCATTTTTAGTATCTAGGGATGTGGTCTTGCCTTTACTAATTGAGCCAAGTATTTTTGGTGTATAACTACACACCTTAGCCTGTTCTTCACCCATTTCATGAGGATAAGTGTATAGTTCTATTGAATTCTTGATTGATGATAGTTCTTTAAACGCCTCAGTCGTTCTGATGTGAGCTCTTGGAATTGCGCCTAGTTGCTTAGCTTGTGATAGGGTTTTTTTACCATCAGTTCCCTTTAGACCAACGGAGCCACCCATTCCAGCAATGGGGTTTACGATTAAACCTAGTTTCTTCTTCATGGGGACAGATGCTCTTGTTTACTTTTCCCTTTTTTCTTGATATATGCTCTCCATGTTAAAGCCCATTGATTAGGATCATTCAAAGCTTTGGTGTTAATCTTCTTAATAGTCTGATTATGAGGCGCTGTTTTCACTGTTTCGGGATTCGTTCGTGCTTCTTCACATGTGTATCTTATAATTTCAGCCCAATAGTCTATATCCTCTTTTGAATAGGTTTCACATGGTTCAGGTAGAAAAGGTTCTTGAACGATCCATGGATGATGACTTGTAAAATATTCCTGAACACCAAAATCAACTATTCTTCGAGCAACATCATCTGTTCCAACACTTGTTTCATCTTTCAATTCTTTGAGGCTAAATCTCGCCTGATCGAGTCTGATATTCTGTTTAGGATAAGCTAAAGTAACTCCACGGATTTTTGTAAGTTTCTTTATGAGATAGTTGATGTTGATGATCGAGGTTTCAGCCACTGTTCTTAATCCGTCAGGTCCCATGCTCATTATCCAAGAATATGCTCTGAGTATGGTCTCGATATTGCCCATGAATTCTCTCATTTTGCCTATACTATTTGGACGATCATTATCCAGATGATATTTTGACCCATCAAATGTGACTATTGGTACTGGAAGGAATTCTGTAAGTTCCTTTCTCACTCCTACTGCACCACATGCAGGACCCATGCATCCATGTGGCGACGAGAATGCTTTATGGATATTGAAATGGCACATGTCAAATCCCGCTTCTTTCGCTCTTGTGATGCCAAATAGGGCATTTGAATTGGCTTGATCATATGCGCAAAGTCCACCCGCTTCATGAATTATTTTCACAAATTCATCGATCATCGGATTAAAGATTCCAGTATCTTCAGGGTTAGTTATCATAAGTCCTGCAGTATGCTTGGAAACTGCAGCTTTTAATGCTTCAATATCAGGGAGTCCTGTCTCAGAATTTGGATATAGGGTAATAATCTTGAATCCTGCGGTGGCTGGACATGCTGCATCGGCTGGATGTGAAAAAAGTGTTGTAATTATTTCATTTCTTTCTGGTAGATCATTATTCATTTCATGATATTTTCTAATTAGACATGCATTTGTGAAAATTCCAAGTGCTCCACCTCCAGGCTGGAATGTGAACTCATCCATGCCAGAAATTTCACAGATGTATCTATTGAATTTGTAAATTATTTCTAAAATTCCTTGTGTTGTATTTTCATCTTGTAATGGATGTATCTCTGCGAAGTAAGGAGACTTTACTAGTTCTTCATTTATCAATGGACTGTGTTTCATTGTGCAAGTGCCCATTCCCAAATCGATATTGAGAGCCATGCCAAGAGTCTGCTGCGATAAACGTAGATAGTGTCTCAAGATATGTGGCTGAGATATTTCAGGAATGTTAGGAGGTGATTTCCTGATCATTTTATTAGGAATATAAAATTTGGCGTCTTTAGTACTCTTCTGAATATCCTCCTCGATAAATGGTATTGCAATACCTCTCTCCCCTTTATGTCCCATTTCCATTATGATTGGTTCATTCCACACAGGAGCATGATATTTCCTCATTAGGAATTCCCTCTTTTCATTTGATTGCTTGGTTGAGCGTTTCTGCGAGTCGAGTTATGTCTTCTTGGTTGTGAATCTCGGTCACGCAATAAAGAGAGCTTTGACCAAGCTCTGGAAAATCTTTGACAATTTCTTTTCCACCAAAGATCTTATGATCCAATAGGAATTTATTTACATCATTCACAGTTTTTCCAGAACTATCAAAATTCACAACAAATTCTTTGAAGAAATAGGGAGAAAATAAAGTCTCAATCCCATTGATCTCACTTAATATTTTTTCAGCATAATGGGACCTCTTTATGATTGTATGACCAATCTCCTTGATACCATTTGGCCCCAATAATGCCATGTATACAGCTGCAGCTATTGTCCAAAGTCCAACAGTTGTACCTGTGAAATCTTTACCTTCTTCTCTTACTGCATAAAGAGTTCTATCATGAGTACAATAACCAAAACCAAATCCGCCATCAATGGTATCTGTTATGCTGACTAGATGCGTGGGGTATTCTGCTATATATCGAGGTTCATCTCTGGTTGCTATGAATCCGCCTACCCCACCACCGTAGTTCATATGTATTCCGAGAGGTTGAATCTCTCCACATACAATATCGCCACCGTAATTGATCGGAGGAGTTAACAAACCAAGTGAGATAGGGTCAATTCCAACAATAAGTTCTGCACCATTGTTATGAGTTAACCTAGCGATTTCATCTCCCTGAGATTCAATAGTACCTAGATACGATGGATTTTCAATGTAGACTGATGATGTATTGGATGATAGTTTGTTTTCAAGATCTTGAAGATCAATAAGGCCAGTCTCAGGATCATAATCTATTAATTTAATGTCAATATTGCCTGACAAGGATCCAGTGTTACAAAAATTCTTTATTATTGACAATCTTCCGGGACTAATTATTTTTGGAATCAACACTTCTTTCTTAATATTCATTCTTGAAGCCATTCGAATGGCGAAACTTGCTGCCGTTCCCCAATCAAATGTTGGGAGACTTACAGCATCCATTTCAAGTAGCTCCCCCATCATGCTTTGAAATTCAAAGAATGTCTGCCATTTACCAAGATCTGAATAGGTATTTCCAGCGTAAGCTGTAACAAATTCACTCCGATGAGCTATTTCGTCTACTACAGCAGGTACATGATGTTGCCAACAGCCGGCGCCAAGGAAATTTAGATATTCAGTACAAGACTTATTTTTTGATAGAATTTCTGATACATGTTTCTTAAGGTCAAATTCAGAAGGTAAAGGATCTGGAAGATTAAGAGATCTATTGAGTCTAAGTTTTTTAGGGATGGTATTCAAAATTTCTTGAATGTTTTCGAAACCAATGTCTCTGAGCATTTCTTGTCTAACTTCAAGGACTGAATTTGGAATGTAAGGGTGAGTGTGCTCAATTTTTTTTGTCAAAAGAAATCCAACTGTGATTTGATAACAAGAGAGATTGGAAATTAAGGTTTGTCCTATTATGTTGAAAACTTAAACGCCCATTCAAATTAAGAAAGTAATAGCGTTTGCGATTTGACAAATATCTTAGGATTTTTAAGGAGCATCTGTGCTTGTCTGAGTGAAAGGTCGATACGAGATGCATGCTGAATGATGCAATTACAGTTACAAAGTTGGGAATGAATTAATGAAGAATAAAGGCACCCATAAGGAGAATGAATTCCAACGATTACGTTCAAATGATCATAGAGCACGTGCTAAGTCTCAGACGGCCTCATTAAGCCTCCAGAGATTAAAAGCTAGAATTCCAGTTTCTGGACGAGAATTCTACGTTTATCTTTACCAGGACTTTGATAACATGGAACATTTAGCTCTCGTAATGGGTGATGTTCGTGGAAAGCAAAACGTCCTAGTAAGAATCCACTCGGAATGCTTAACAG
>JAGLGJ010000240.1 GCA_023144075.1 Candidatus Bathyarchaeota archaeon
GCTTTTCCAAAAAAATAGCTCAAGTAATACTACTTTCGGTGAACTAGTCGGATCCGCAACCCAACTCCACGAAGTATCTGAATTAATTAAGACTAAGGAGTTCCACAATTTACTCTCTGAAACTACTTCAGAAGATGCTGATCACATCATAGATACCTTAGAGAAACGTCTCAATGAAACTAATGGCGATTCAGCAATAATATATTCAATAAAGGAAATAGAAGAACTGGTTAAAAGCCAATCAACACACAGTAAACTCAAGCCTGAATACATTATACTGACAGACAAATATCTCGCCAATACTAAAGAGAAGAATAGAGTTCACAGACTTTTACAAATTTCAAAAAATAAAAACATCAAAACAAGAATAGTCAAAGTAGAAACGAAAGCTGGAGTTCGTCTAAGCCAATTTGGAGGATTAGTCTGCTTCACTAAGACAAAACAATAGTATACCATAACCTGTATGAAACTGGCGCTAATTGCCAAAATTTGTCAAACAAACAAATTATAAAACATGAAAGAACAATAGGTCATGACTACCTTGAAATTAGACCTTACAAAAGAATACAAACAGTATTACACTGCAAAATCTACACCTGTAATTGTTGAATTTGGAGAAATTCCTTATCTAACAATTGAAGGAAAAGGAGAACCTGCAGGAATAATTTTCACAAAATCAGTTGAAACATTATATCCTCTTGCTTACGGTATTAAAAAAATCTGTAAAGCACAAAGAAGAGATTTTGGAGTCCCTAAATTAGAAGGTTTATGGTGGGTCAAATCCAGTAAGCCTGCCTTAGAAGTGCCTCGTGAAAACTGGTTTTGGAAACTTCTTATTCGTTTACCTGATTTTGCGACTTCTGAAATGCTAATAGATGCAAAAGAAGAAGTCTTCAAAAAGAAAGGATTACAGTTAATCAAAGAAACTAGTTTTGAAAAAATAGATGAAGAAAAATGCATTCAAATCATGCATAGAGGTCCTTACTCCACAGAACCGGAAACAATTCAAAAAATCACAGATTTCATGAAAGCTAGAGGTTTTACTGAAAATGGTCTTCATCATGAGATTTACATCTCTGATCCAAGAAAAACACCGCCAGAAAAAATGAAAACCATTCTAAGACAACCGATTACCCCAGTTAGTGCGCCGTCACGATCGCTAGAATAAATTAAGATTACAGTAAGATACAGCACATCGTCTTCAGACATGCCAAGTAATACTCTTTCAAGTCAGGCTAGTCTTTCCGTTTTTTCATAATGAATATTGTTGAAACAGCCGCAAATACTATCACCAAGGCCAGGTACGGTGCGATTATCACAAGTTTGTTTTCAGGCATTAAGACGCCTCCGACTGGAGGTCTAGACGATGTA
>JAGLGJ010000241.1 GCA_023144075.1 Candidatus Bathyarchaeota archaeon
GATGTTGTCATTATACCAGAATTCTCATCAATATTAATTTCAACGATATTGATAACAACGATACTTGTAGCAATTTTTCTACAAAAAATAAGTCACGTGCCAATATAATTCGTGTGCCAAACATAATTGTAAAGATATTCGTTGGACAGTCCAATTTTGGACGATTTATTTTTCTGTGTGTGTACTCACCAGCTAAGGGGGATATAGATAACTAGCGCTGTTCTTGATATGGGATCCGATGCGGATCCGTAGTGCGAATCGGCTATGCTTTCCGCTAAAGATTCTAGGAAGAAAAAATAAGAGAATTCATTTAATTTAGTGTCTACGTCTTTTGATGTAGATTGCTGATGCAACTGCGACTATTCCAGCGAGTACCAGGTAGGGTGCAACTATCGCAAGCTTGTTTACTGCGGTAACTACTCCGGCGACAGGATCATATAGATGATTATCATTTTCATAGCTGTTCTGACCTAAGACTGTTAGGGTAAGGCTTACAACAGAGGTTATAGTGAAGAGAGCTGAAGTTAGGAGACTCTTAATTTTTGACATAATAACATCGTTTCAAGAGTTGACACATTCCCATATATAAAATTAACAGTGTTAATAGAAACATGTTTTAAAAAAGGATTTGAGAACCGGATCTTAATTCTTACGGTCTTTTTCGATTACTAACTTCTTGTCTCCAAGCTTGAAACTTATCTTAACCTTTGCAGCTGGTTTTCGTATTGTGAAGGGAAAAGCAGTATCTTCTACGAATGCTTTTGGAAGATAGATAAAATATTTACCGTCTGTTCTTCTGAATATGCTTCCTCGAGCTTGATTGACCATCTTAATTCACTCTAGATGATTATAAGGTTGTAAACATTATATTTACTTTGTTCGTGCAAAGACCTAATTACACTTTCCGATACAATTTATTTGGTGAAACCTCAGAGGGTAAATCAGTTGACGACAACTTATACGTCTAATCAAACAGGCGCTATAGCGACTCTACTCGCCTCTGCACTTTGGGCGACTGCCGCCACCGGAACATCCATTATCACAGGAAGCATGCCAGAATCTTCTATTGCGGTCTTTGGAATACTCACTCTTCTTGCTTGGATATTTGTTCCGCTCTATGTTAAGCGAGTCAGATTGAGCTACATCATAGGAATAATCCTCAACATCATCGCCTTGCTTGGAATAACAATTCAAGGAAGTTCACTACCGACACCATGGTGGGCATTCGCTTCTCCTGTATACAACCTCTCATTCTTAGCATCTAACCTAATCATACTAGCTGGCATATATTTCGCCTACAAATCCTACCAAGAACTCAAGTAATCCAACCATTCCACTCACTTTTTTTTCTTA
>JAGLGJ010000242.1 GCA_023144075.1 Candidatus Bathyarchaeota archaeon
CGTCTTCTGAAAGGGCGGATAGTACTTCTAGCTGCCTATAATCAAGTTCTTTCTCATCAGCATCAAATGAGTACATTTTCCGAGTATGGGGCTCATTCATTATATGTCCAGTCTTGACTTCTAAATCGTCCTATATATTGACTATCTCCACGAGTATCGAAAATGTCTTAATGAATGAAGAAAAAAAAGCACATATGCAAGGAAACATGCATGGGCTAATATTTGAGCGCGCGCTAGATCGTACAATGTAAAAAGGGCATCACTAACCCGTTCATACGATTCAATCTACGACTGATTGTCATTTTCGAGATTTGAATTCCTTTGCTCTTAAATAATTGCCAGATTAAATGCAGTGGCTGAGTAGTGGCAAGTGGATAATCTTATTTTGTTAGAAATGATCCGAGTATCATGAAATCGTACCAATCGTATTGGCTACAGTATTGCTCAAAAGAAGATGGTTTTAAAAAGATCTTTTCTTGAGATGACATTAATTATAATTGTGATAGAAAAGATAAATCTTTGATAGTTATTTACGTTGGAACTTCTTACAATTGTAATCTTCTTTAACCTTTTGTTTTATCACAGAGCAGTATGGAGTACCTTTACGAGTCCTAAAATATGCACAGTTCTTACAAATTTTCTCAATCTCCATCTTTTACCATCCGCTTCGAAATTATACTAAGCCTTCTCTTCTTTCTCTTTTTTCTTTTTAGGCTTTCGAACCATTCTTTGTTTACCCATCTAAAACTACTCTTTAATTATTATTTCTCGATACTAACCAATAAACTATCACCTTTAAGCTCTAAAAGCTCCAAATAATTATTATGTTGAACCTGCTCACAACATCATTGAATCTAATAAGAACTTTCGCAAGTGACATCTCATGGCTAGCTTTCACAGTCAGTCGTTAAGAAAAAGAGAGTTTCAGGATCCTGCTCTCTTCTTTTAGATCTTCTTATGATACACGAATGTTTCACAGGTGATGTAGTATAGTGATAACCCTTAAATCAAATACTGAATGGTACAGAGTTCAAATGATGAACTTACATGAAAAACATAGTAACAACATCTGAACTTTTCAACGAAGATGAATATGAAACACTTTGCCTCCCCGAATCTTTATGCGAGGAGATAGATGAAGCCAGAGAACAAATTAAATCGTATAATGTTCGAGATGATTTTATTTCTTCCGTTTTAGAGAAATTCATATCCGATGTTAATAAAGAAAAATTCCATAGAATACTAAAAAGTATGACGAGAGATTAATTTATGTTTAGGGATCTGATCATTGAAGTCACGCTTTCAAGTTAAGATCCCCC
>JAGLGJ010000243.1 GCA_023144075.1 Candidatus Bathyarchaeota archaeon
CAGTCCTCTTTATTTATTGTTTACACCATACTAAAAGTCTCCAGGAAATTCATAGATTAATAGAGGAAGCAGCTAGAGTATCAAAGAAAGAAATTCTGATACTTGATCATGTTTATAACAACATACTTGAAAGATTTGGATTAATCCTTTTTGACTACTGCTGGAATAAAGTATTTTATTTAAAATTAAAAATGCCTATCACTTTTAATTATCTAAAAGAAGGAGAATGGCGCAAGTTATTTGATGACATTAGTCTAAAAGTTGTAGGGAAAGAAAATCCTTTTAGATCTTGTATTTTCTTCAAACTTAATAATTAATTTGTGCACGCACCAAAAATTTGTGGTAATTCTATAGTCGGGCGTATCTGTTTTAAACAACAATTATCATTGAATTATGCACAATCAGAATATAGAGGAATAGTTATGTCAGAAGATAAGTACAATATCCAAAAGATAATCCCTTCGTTAGATACGTTTTCTCCTTTTGATCTATCGGAAGTCGACGGAGAATATCTGGTTAGAATAGCGCGATTTAGAGGGACATTTCCCTTTCATACCCATCCGAAAGATGAATTCTTTCTGACCCTTGAGGGTAGTTTTGCATTAGAAACAAGGGAATCTAAAATAGTTCTTAATCAGGGAGAATGCGCTACTATGAGAGCTGGTTTGGAACATAGACCTACAGGCGAAACAGATGCTATAGTCCTTACAGTCTTACACAAGAAAATAAGAACATCTAAACATGATTTTCCCGAGGTAAAAGACAAACTCTAATGAAACAAAATAGATTATAGTTTCTTTAATCATTATTTTTGAATTATGAAAATTGAAAAATCAGAAGACGAATGGAAAAATAAGTTAACCCCAAACGAATACCATGTTCTAAGGGAGAAAGGAACAGAATCTCCATTTACTGGAAAGTTTTACGAAAACAAGAGTTTAGGAGTCTACTACTGTAAAGGTTGTAATAGCAAACTCTTCGAATCAGACAAGAAGTACGATTCTAGATCTGGTTGGCCGAGTTTTTTTGATGTAGAAAAAGATGCAGTAGAATTGAAGCCTGATCACAGTATGGGCATGAACAGAATAGAAGTCACATGTAGACATTGTGGAAGTCATTTAGGCCATCTATTTGATGACGGCCCGAAACCCACTGGAAAGAGATATTGCATAAATTCAATCTCCCTAGACTTCAAAGAGAAAGAGCATTAACTCATCATAGCATAAGCTGAAACATTTTTTTATCGAAATCGTCTATTCAATATTATCTAAAATAAATTCTAACGGTAATATGAAGAAAAAAA
>JAGLGJ010000244.1 GCA_023144075.1 Candidatus Bathyarchaeota archaeon
AGGAATATTTGTCCATCAACATCGATTCAATCTTACCATTTTTCTGAACACATTCAAAAGACACAATAAGATGAGTATTACTTGAGATGTTGAAATCATGATATGCAAGCTCTTGTCCTGGAGATAGAACTTCTTCTGTTTCTGGAATTGTATAGCTTGATTTTGCCAGCACCAATATCCAGGATACACCAAGCACAATACTAAAAATCCCTATCAAAAGCAATATTTTTCGATAGTGGATAAATTTCATTAACTCCCCTTCTGCCAGTTTTCAAATTGGCGACTAATAGCTGTTATGGGTTTTTCTAATGTGTAATTTCCTTGAGGCACCATACTTATGAAAATTGTCTGATTACCAAATGAGTTTCGATGGAAGATACACAGATCTGTTAATCAAGTAAGCGTTTTATTCCAATTCACCCTCTCATATTTTAGATATCTTTAATCAATCGTCTTAAGAATTTGTAATCGATAGTCTGAGGTGAGAATCACTGTCTAAAAATAAAAAATACCAATCAAAAAAACTTATTTTAACACTGAAAAAAAATGAAATGCTGCTTGACAGTCTAAGGAAACGTGGTACCAAACTACTTTCTATGTGTGGCGGACATGGCATATGCGGCAAATGTATTGTAAAAATTTACAGTTCAGAAAAGTTAACACCAACTACAACAGAAAAGAGGTTACTATCAAAATCAGATCTTGCCTCCGGTTATCGTTTAGCATGTTTAGTTAAAACACTAAAACCAACACGATTAAAAATTGAAATACCTCCAGAAAGTGAAGAAACACAACAAAGACTAGTCGTCTCAGGACTTATGCCGAAAGTTGCTTTAAAACCAACCATCAAAAAAGTCTATCTTGAAATTAAACCTCCAACCCTTAATGATCCTAAATCCGATCTAAACCGGTTGACATCAGCCCTTGAAAAAAACAGTAAATTTAGAATCACAGATATCGATTATAATTCACTAAAAGAATTACCCACTGTACTCAGAAATGACGAATGGAAAGCCACTGTGTCCATCTTCAAAAATCGAGAGATAGTTAGAGTAGAATCAGGAGACACATCGAAATCATGCTATGGTTTCGCAGTAGACATAGGTACAACTAAACTAGCGGGATATCTCATCAATTTATTGAACGGCCAAACTGTATCAACTGTTTCTAATCTTAATCCTCAGTCAAAATTTGGAGAAGACATAATTGCCCGAATTACTTTTACCATGAAAGATATCAAATCAATGA
>JAGLGJ010000245.1 GCA_023144075.1 Candidatus Bathyarchaeota archaeon
CACGTGGTTACTGGTTTTTTGACGTGGACATCCACATGGACATAAATTCGAAAATTGTTCGAATGAAGATTGCTTGTTGAGAATTTCAGATTCAGAATTCACTTTACATATATCGCCATAACGCTCCCATTAGTAATTTGGATATACAGGAAATGATAGATACATTAGAATGAATTTATGATCATACACTACATTAACTCTTAAAATTTGAAGTGATGATTTTGCCAAAAATCAAATTTATCACAATTGAGAATCTTCTTGAAATGAAAACCAATAACGCGAAATTTAAGCTCGTAGATGTTCTTGCACAAGAAGAATTTAAGGAAGGACATATTCCTGGAGCCATAAACCTTCCTCTCGACAAATTACAGACTTCTGCCAAAACACATCTCAAGAAGAATGATAAAATTGTAGTTTATTGCGCAAGTTACGTATGTCAAGCAAGCACAAAAGCTGCCAGAGCTCTTCAGAAGATGGGCTACAAGAAAATTCTAGATTATAAAGCGGGTAAGAAAGGTTGGCTTCACACAGGCTTAGAATTAGAAAAATGATGAGCTCATGCACATAATGCATGCCATGTCTAAATCAGACGCGCACACAAATATGAATAACATCTACAAAATCTGCAAATCGAGTTAGACTATAAACCATTAAGTTCCTTCACTTTTTAAACTGTATACTAGTTACATTTCATGAATATTCTATATTCTAATATTGAGGATAGCGCGCGCTAAGGTCTTAAGAAGCGAAATGAAATTAAGTCAGTGAATGTATTATTAATTAATGGATTGTATATGTCTAAATCTTTGAAAGACGAATTTCCCACAATCTCCGATATTGCGTATCAGGAATATCTGAAACATTCTCATGTATCCGATGTAATGACCTCGACTGTTTTGACAATAAACCCTCAAGCTTCAATGAAGGAAGCCGCCAAGATAATGGGTGAGAGACATATTGGAAGCTTGATTGTAACCGAAAAAGATACACCGACTGGAATAGTAACAGAAAGAGATCTGCTCAGCAAAGTTGTAGCATCGGCTAGGGATCCCTCTTCTGTAAAGGTTAACGATGTAATGTCGAAACGCCTGATAACAGTGAAACCTACGGATACAATTAAGGAAGCTGCACAGACAATGATGTCCCAGAAAGGCAGGCTTATCGTGTTAAAAGATGGAAGAGCCGCAGGAATAATCACTGCCTCAGACCTAAT
>JAGLGJ010000246.1 GCA_023144075.1 Candidatus Bathyarchaeota archaeon
AGCTAATTCTTGCTATGTTTATTCTTCTCATGATGAGTTCAAATTCTAACCGGTACACAATTTTAATGATTTTAAAAACAGTTCTCTTAGAACGCTAATCTTTTCATAAGCTGTGTAGCCTTCCTCCACTAATAGGAATTGTAGCACCATTCATAAAGTATGATTCTGCTCCACATAAAAATAATATTACGTCTGCCACATGTTTTGGTTCTCCAATTCCCAATGGATTACGGGATTCATAGAATTTTTTCCATTTTCCACCGTCTTTAGTAACTAAACTTTCAGTCATAGGTGAATGTATCAAGGCAGGCATCACAGCATGAGTTCTTATATTATATTGAATCAATTCCTTAGCAGCGGTTTTCGTTATTCCAATTACACCGGCTTTTGAGGCACTATATGCAATTTGACCGATATGTCCTTCAGCTGACATACTGCTGACATTAATTATGCGCTTTTCTGGAAAACTGTTAGGTTTAGGGATAGGTTTACCTTTCTTTTTTGCTGCTTCTATCGTAAGTCTTGGTGCTTTGATCCAATTTCTCACACAAGCTTGAATGAATAGAAAAGTTCCCTTCAAATTTACTGCCAACATTTCATCAAAGATTTCCTCTGATATTTTATCAATCATATTATCCTTTAGAATTCCTGCACTATTAATGAGGTAGTCTATATCCCCATATTTATCAAATAAAGTGTCCACACATTCTTGAACACTTTTTTTATTACTAACATCACCAGTAATGGAAACGAAATTATCACAATAACCCATTATCTCCTTTCGAACGGATTCGATTTTTTTCTGATCTACATCAAAAATTCCGATTTTGGCACCATTTTGTGCAAATTGAATCGCTGTCTCTCTTCCTATACCGCTGGCTCCTCCCGTGATAAGAGCAACTTTATTTTTAAATTTCATTTTCTAACCCTTTAATCAAAGAATAGTATACGTTGTGATAATTAACGATGCTTGAATATCTTAAGTGCAAGCATTTTTCCTCATCTTTTATTGAGGGTGGTTCTATGTGGCGCTAATGTATCAATAGTGATACATACTTGTGATAACCTTATATCACATGATTAAGAACGACTAAAATTCAGCGATGAACCGACATGAAAAACATAATAAAAACATCTGAAATTTTCAGAGAAAAAGAATATGAAGTAATCTATCTACCCGAGACCCTGGTCAAGGA
>JAGLGJ010000247.1 GCA_023144075.1 Candidatus Bathyarchaeota archaeon
TCTATGGTTAAGTGCTCAACTTCCTTTATGCTATCATCAATATCTTTTTCTAATAATTTCTTCTGACTCTGTTTTTGTTCTATACTTTGCACGAGTTCTTCTTTATGCATTTTCAGTTGAGGTATTTTTTGGGATAGATACTCAACTTCCTTTCTTTTATCATCAGTATCTTGTACCAAGAGTTCTTTACTTTCTTTAAGTCTTGGAACCACTCTCTCGATCGAAGAGATCGTTGTCCTAATTCTTTCACCGAGCTTCTCAAACTCCATTAATTCATGCTTCAGCTGTCCCAAGTTTTCGAATACATCTGTTTCTGTTAACTCTTCTTCTACCTCTTTCTTATCAGCTTCCACTAAAATCTCCTCCGATTCCTCCTCTTTTACCTCAACAGCATCAAACGTTTCCTTAGATTTTGATCCCTCAAAAAAGAAAACTTTTTTCATCTCAAACCACACAGAACAAATACCTATCAAAAACCCATATATGAATTATGAAGTATTACTCCATAACCGTTTTCCGAGGTTTAGGAAATATTTTTGACTTTTTATGGTTTTCCCACTCATGTTTTTTTACTTAGGTAATTTGGCGTATGATAGAGCATGTACCTAGGTAGTTTTTAATGGAATATTTTTTGTGACAAAACGAGTGGAAATTTATCGATTTAGTTTTGATAGTAACTGTTTCGCACAGGTATCAATGCTAGTAAATTATTTTCTAATGTTAAATCAGAAAAAAAGTTTCATAGAGCCTATAAATTTGAAATGCAGTAGCAAGTTGTTGGTAGTAGTTTTTATGAAAACCGGTAAACCGGTACTTTCAATTTATGTTAGCTTGATCTTGTTTGTGATAGTGTTCACAATATTGATTATCATTGGGAAGGCATTAGCTTACTCGGATCTAAATAATATGTTAGCATCAACGATTAACAGTGATGGTCCAATCCAATATACAGAAATGATTTCAGTACAAATCCCTGCCTGGTTGTTTCGATATACGAAAAATTGAGATAACCTCAGCAGTTAGGTTGCTTGAATCATGATTAACCAGTCAGTCCAATTGAATGTAGAGAGAATAAACCTGAAGTATAGAAAGTTATAGCTGATGTAATGCAGTGAAAATTATGAATGCTTTGACAGCAATGTAGAAGCTAGCTAGATTATGAATCTGCCTTT
>JAGLGJ010000248.1 GCA_023144075.1 Candidatus Bathyarchaeota archaeon
GTGATGGCTACAACGATGACATTAGTTACAATTGTGATCTGTCAGATAGGAAATGTATTTGTTTGCCGTACAGAACGATCTTCAAGTCTGAAAAGAAGTTTAAAAACAAATATAATGATACCCCGAGGAATATTCATCGAGATTCTGATCATTTTATCTTTAGTTTATCTTCCTTTCTTGCAACCAGCTTTTGGGACAGCATCATTATCACTTGAACATTGGCTTTTCCCTCTAATTTTCGCGCCAATAATACTTTTAGCCGATGAATTTAGGATACTGATATTTAGGCAAAGAAGACGAATTTTGAGATTTATTAAAACGCAGGGAGTTAAATGAACATCGTTATTATAGGATGTGGAAGAGTCGGATCATATTTAGCCGAATTATTAAGCTCTGAAGATCATAATTTGGCAGTCATCGATAAAGATCCAATTTCTTTTGATCGTTTAACCGCTGGTTTCAAGGGGCGTCAGATACATGGTGATGCCCTTGATAGAGATGTCCTGAACAAAGCCGGAATACAGAATGCTGACGCACTAGCCTCTGTAACAAACAGCGATAGTCTGAACGCTACGATAGCATTCATGGCAAAGAACAAGTTCCGTGTTCCCAAACTTGCTATAAGGGTGTTTGATCCATCAAATGCTGAAGTCTACCGAAAACTTGGAATATCTATTATTTCACCAACAGAATGGTGCGCTAATTTCATCAGAGATATTCTTGTTCATCCCGAGGTCTACCCAAAGTTTGTCATAGGAAGTGGAGACGTTCAGATTATTGAGCACGTCATACCGCCAACACTTGTAGGAAGACCAATCGATTATGTCAATATTCCTCAACAAGTTAGAACGATTGCCATTGTCAGACACGGCAAGGCATTAATTCCATATGAGGGAATGATTTTCGAAGAGAATGATTTCCTTACTCTAGCCGTATCTACCATGGCAATGAAGAGAGTTGAGGAACTCATGGGGCAATAGGAGGAAACTTGAGAATTGTTTGCTGTGATAGTCGGTGCAGGGGGTGCAGGATACTACCTTACAAAAAAGTTAGTATCTGACGAACATAAGATTGTGGTAATCGATGACAATCCTACCGCACTTGAAGAATTAAAACATAAAATACCGGAGATATCAATTATTCATGGGGACGGTTCAAGACTCGAAATT
>JAGLGJ010000249.1 GCA_023144075.1 Candidatus Bathyarchaeota archaeon
CGAATTATTATATGGAAGCGCTGTAAGCAAAGTATAGAGGCAATTAGACTTGCGTCAGATAGGCTTAGCCGGTATCATAATCCTCACTATTTCTGTTATTGTAAGTGGGGCAACCTATCTCGGCGAAAGTAGTTTTATTTGGAATCCTGGTGATCTAGGTTTCATCTATTCACTCATCCTCACACTTGGTTTTCTCGTTGCTGTTGGAGCGGAGATATATGGTGCGATCAAAGAACTAAAGGAATTTTTGATTGCGGCTGGAACTGCTTGTATAGCATTGGCTTTAGTAAACAAGTTATTTAGCAATGTATTGTATTCTTGGAGTTATTTGGATATTTTTTTCCTTGCCGGAGGTTTTATGATGATACTTGATAGTTTCCATGTTAAACGTATTAAGGAGGTTAAGAAACTGGAAGAAACTAAACCTGAAGAATCTCAAACTGATAAACTTCTTGAAAAACTGGATAAACTAGAATCTGAGACAGAGCCCGCCGAGACAGAAACTACAAAAGAGGGCGAGATTTTTCATGTTAAAAGACAATTATGGTCAGAAGCGAGGAAGAAGCCTGAACTTCTAAAAGGATTAAGGGATAGACTTTACGGTAGTACAATTGTTCAGGATATTGTAAGAAGATTCATTAATTCTAATCTTAAAAGTATCGAACCAATAATGCTGAGAAGTGAAACACCTTCTTATCCCGTACTTTCTGACCTAAAAGGACACTCACAAAGAAAAGTACAATACACGCTTAATGAGTTGGTTGAGTCAGGAATACTAAATGAAGATCTTTATGAAAAAGAAGTTGGTTGTCCACAATGTCATCAATCAGCGAAAGTTTTTACTAGAAGCAAGTGTCCAGAGTGTGAATCTCACAAAGTCAAGATAAACCGATTGATGCAGCATCTTGATTGTGGAGCTATCTATAAACAGGATGAGTATCAAACAGCCGATGGAATTACATGCCCGAAATGCGGAAAAAAAATTGAGGAAGATCTCGAACTCAAATCTGTCGGCGTTTCTTTCGAATGCCAATCATGTAATAGTATATTCAGTGATCCATTAAGATCCTTTTATTGTAGAGGCTGCTCAAATGAATTCCAATTGAAAAATTGTGATCTTCTTGATATCTATTCATACACATTAAATCAAGATATTA
>JAGLGJ010000025.1 GCA_023144075.1 Candidatus Bathyarchaeota archaeon
ATTCTTAATATGAATATAATCATTATGTGAAGTCCTTCTTCAGTGATGTTTAGGACCATTGAATTGAATGGAAAACTCATAACTGGTTCCCCCGGAGTTATGAAGGGTAAGGGAAGTGAAACTAGGATTACCCAAACTAGAGTCAATGTTATGATTCTCATCCACGGCCGGAGAGGTGTATTAGTTAAAATCATGATTCCTATACTTAATAATAATATTAACAAAGGAAATTCGAAATCGTGACTAAAAGCAACTGCACTGGTAAGAATCAAAGCAGAAGCTGTGGCTAAAGGTCTATTTAGAGGAACTCTCGCCTCAGTATTTAATGAGTCAATTGTTTCTGCCAAACCTTCAAGAAATTTGATGGTGAGTGTTTTTATTTTCAGTGTTGCTTCCCACGCCTTTTGAAAACAAGACCTGCGCCTAATATTGTGGCGATTCCTAGTAATCCAGAGATTATGTATCCTATTTCTGGTGAAAGATCAGGTATAGTATAATTGAAGAGCGGTGTCCAATTCATGTCTTTAGACAAATCATGAAGTTCAACTTTTTCAGCTGCAATATCAAGGGGTTCATGAAATCCTACTATGTCAGCCAGTATAATCCCAAAAATAGGACTAACAAGAATTATGGTTACTAGAAAAATCAGAGTTTTCAATTTGAGAAAAATTATTTGACGCCTCTTTCTACTGATAGTAATTGAGGTGCTCTTCGCGATAGGTAGATGATACTTAATGCTGTTATGATTCCCTCAATTATTCCAAGTACTACGTGCCATCCAACCATGACAGGGAACGTGATGGCAAGTCCGTATGGAAATGATTGTGAGTAGCCTATCTGAATGGCTGCCGCGGCTCCAGCAATTATTATGCCTAACCATCCGCCTAGGAAAGCTCCAAGAAAACGAATAGAATCTCGATTCCCAAAATTTCTAATTAGCAATTCATAACTGGAATGTCCGATTAGGACGGCGATTATGGCCATATTAAGTGCGTTTGCTCCGAGGGTAGTTATTCCACCATCATGAAATATCAAGGCCTGTACAAGTACAACTGAGCATATTGTTAGGAATCCGAGCCATGGTCCTAATAATATCCCAGCTAATGCTCCTCCAACAAAATGCAGACTTGTTCCTCCTGGGAGTGGCCAATTCAACATTTGTGCGGCAAAGATTGCTGCTGCGAGGATAGATACGAAAGAGATCATTTCAGATTCTAGCATTCCTCTGCTTTTTCTAAGTGCATAGTATCCAAACACGATGAATATGATGTAAGTGATAGTTGCTGTAGTAATGTCAAGAAATCCGTCAGGTATGTGCATAGATATCCCGCCAGTAATACTTTTTTTCAAATTAGTAATAATAGCAGTATTAAAGGTTTATCGGCATTAATAATGTGTTCAGGTAATCAATTTGGGATCCGAAAACGTCTTTAGATTCAGTGTCTCTGCTCCGCAAAAACTTGTTGAGGAGTTTGATACTACAATCAAGAAAATTGGTTATGATAGATCAAAAGCTATACAGACAGCGATGAGAAGTTTTCTAGATGATTATAAATTGAGTCATGATGTCAAGGAGGACGTTGCGGGTGGATTAGTGATAATCTATGACCACGACGTTAGAGGATTGGAAGAGGGTCTTACTGATATTCAACATATTTACCAGAACATAATCAGCTCTACAACTCATCTTCATCTTGATAAACACCATTGTCTAGAAATTATTGCTGTAAAAGGTGATGCGAAATTAGCAAGAAAGTTATCTGAAGAAATAATGAAAAAAAGAGGAGTTAAACAGAATAGGCTAGTTGTAACAACAATAGCGGCTCAAAAATCCGGGTCACCAAACAAGTAAAAAATGTTGTGCTTCTCCAATTCTAATTTATTCAACTGCTTTTAGTTCAACAGAAATAGCGCGGACTCTATTTAGAGGTAGAATGTGTCAGAGAAATGCTTTTTACTCAGATTTAATTGGAAAGCGAGGTATATTATTAATAGGAACATTGTTCCATCTTCAAAGTCAGAAAAATATGTTGTAGATGGTGAATGGTTACTTTCATAATTTGTTGAAATTTGGTGGATTAAGAGTGAAGATCAAAGACATCAGTGACGGTATTAGAAATGTTAGTATACAAGGAAAGATTGTCGACATGAATGCTTTCATGATTCTTCTAGATGATGAAACTGGAAAAATATTTGTAAGATACCGATCGAGAGATTTAGCAGATACTTTAGCTATCGGAGATCGGATTCGAGTGCAAACATGTCGTGGACGGATATATGCTGGGATTCTTGAGATTCGACTTGAACGTAGTGGACGAATTATTAAACTTCCAGAGTCTCATGTTCAATATCCATAAGAATACATTAGAAATTTTGAATATTGTCATCTTAGCATTCCCTAATGTTAATATGTATTTTAGTTGACAATATGGAAGAATCAAGAGGTTATTTTCATTGAGTGATGACAAGATTGGTCGAAGGAAGTATCTCAAGTATGCTGGAGCTGCAGTAGCAGTAGGAGCAATTGCAGCCGCAGGTTACGGTCTGTCTAATTATTACAAACCATCTGACCAAATTCTGTCAACGACAACTCCAGTTGGGGAAAAAAACAAGGTTAAGATTGGAACTACTAGACCGTTGACTGGACGCGATGCCATCTACGGAAGAAACGAACTTAATGGAACAATGCTTTGGGTCAAGATGATTAATGAGGCTGGTGGCATTAAGGCTGGAGACGGAAACACATACGAAGTTGAACTAATAACTTATAATGATGAATCCAAACCCGAAAATGTTGGAAGACTCTTTGAGAAGCTTATTGTTGAAGATAAGGTGGATTATCTCTTTGGACCGGTATCTGGCCAATTAGGTATGGCGACGGTTCCAGTTGTTATGAGGTATAACAAGCTTGAGTTTTATGGTACGGCTAGTTATGATCCAGCTCAATGGAAAAACGAATATGGTGAACACGTAGTTCACGTATGCACGAACGGTAACGCGTACCTAAAATCAATGATTGATATGACTATGGATTACATAGTACCAGAACTTGATCCAGACGCAAAAAATATGGCGATCATTCATGGAGATGACCTTTTCCGTAACACTGCTGGGGTAGGTGGATATGAATATGCTAAGGAGAGAGGAGTGAATCTCCTCGTATATGAGAAATATCCTACTGATACAACTGATATATCGCCTATATTGAGCAAGGTCAAAGCTTCGGACCCAGAGGTCTCAATATTATTAGCAGGTGCTGGTTACGGAGACGCGATACTAATAACAAGGCAATGTGAAGAACTCGGCGTTAACTTGAAACTACTATATCCAGGCACAGGCACGGTTACTCCTGAATGGTATGATGCGGTCTCTCCATATGGTGATTATATATTAACTAATACTCAATGGGAGATTGGTGTAATTTATGATGTAGATTATGGACCTACACACGATGAGTACATAGCCGCCTATGTAGCTGAGTATGGTTATGAACCAGAATATAGTTCTGCGATTGGGTTCACTCAAGGTTTGGCAATACAAATGGCCATGGAGAAATGCGCTGAACCTATGAATCCTAAAAGTCTAAGAGAAACTGTAAGAAAAGAAGTTGAATTCAAAGGGTTCTACGGACATTTTAAGACCGATGAATATGGAATTCAGATTGGGCATCAAGTTGCTGTTATGCAATGGCAGAATGGGAGAAAGAAATGTGTGTGGCCTCCAGAAGTAAAGAATGCTGAATTACTTTATCCGATGCCCAAATGGTCGGAAAGATAATAATCAATGTGAACACGGAAATTATAGAATTATAATTAATTAAAGTAAAATCTTGATATTATCTAAATTTTTTAAAATTTTGCTAGGATTTATAATTTTAATTATTTTCTGAGTAGATGACTTTTAATTACATAAATTTTATTTCCTTTTTGTTTTATTATTAGTTTGTAACGGGCATCTTTGCTGTTTTCTATTTTCGGGCGTCTTGTACGGAAAGCGTGTGCAAGATTAGTTGCTTTTTTTTCAGATTTACATTTAACTTGGAATCCGTTCATTATTCCTTTGGAAACCAGCATGAGTTTCCTATGTCGTTGACCATAGGCAACATATTTGTCGAAGGTTCCAGGTTTGTATTTTTTTAATTTAGGACGTTTTGACGATTTTTTCACCACAGTGCTGAAGTTTTGTCTGATGTGGTAGTCTTCTCAAGATTTACATTCAGCATGAATATCAGGGTGCTCTATTTTTTTATTTTTGTAATATTTTCTTTTCGGCTTTTCTTAATTCATTGTCGAGATCGTTTTCTATATCTTTTGAAAGTGGAGTTGGTTGATGTTTTGATAAGATCTCTTTTGTTCTTTCATGAGCTCTTGTCGCCAAGTCTTTTGAACCTGTTTTCTCCCAAGTGCTTCTAGTTTGTCTATCTAGAAGTTTAGGCATCCAATGTTCTTTCTTAAAGAACTTCAAGGTATGTTCTTGTGTAATAAATTGTCCGCCAGGTCCTACTTTATCTATAACGTCTAGAGCTAGTGATTCATCTGTTACCTCTACTCCTTTCAATATGTAGGAAATCATGGAGATGATTTCGTCGCAGATAGTGATTAGTTCTAGGCTTCCAGTTAGACCAAAATTCAGGAAAGAGCCAACATCATGTATTAAATTTGCTCCACTAGATGCTGCTACAAAAAGACTTAGACTCGCCTCTAGTGTGGCTTGACCATCTAACACTTTTGAATCTGAACATCCTCCTGTGCTCCAAATTGGAAGTTCATAGTGCCTCCCAAGTTGAGCCATTGCTAAGTTAACAATCATCCATTCTGGAGCTCCATAAGAGAAAACTCCAGTTCTTTGATCCATGTTTGTTGTATCTGCACCATAAATGAATCGGGCGCCTTTCTTACTGAACTGGGCAATTACATTTCCGCTTAAAGTTTCGGCGTTGGATTGAACTATAGCCCCTGCCATAGTTGCGGGCGCCGTTGAGCATGATGCTGGTGATGGAATATATACTATGGGTAGTTCTGCTTTTGCAAATTCTATCAGATTTCGTGTATGTTCTCTGCCATGTGTTAAGGGTGAGATAGGTTCACTGTACATGCCTAATATCGGTCTATCCTTCAGTTTGTCTCGTCCACCGACTACTGAGGCTGCCATGTTAATCAAATAAGTTGCATCTAAACCAAAGTCCACAACCATAATTGGTTTTTCTGTGTTCTTTAGTGATGCATGAAGGTCGTGTAAGGGCATGACTTGTTTAGGCACGTCTTGGGCTGTGAAGAGAGGCATTACAAAATCTATATTGGATAGTGCATCGGCAAGTTTGGTTGCATTAATAATATCACTTTTCGTAGAAGGTCTTATCGATCCTGTTTCATAATCAAGAATGTTTATAGCGCCTTCTCCAAGACCAAAATTCACTCTTTTTCCTTCAAGTTTTAAATCAAATTTCTTGTTACGACCTGCAAATTGAACTGTTCTTGCAGAATATTTTATCGCATCTTCCACGATATGTTTTGGTATTTTTACTATTTTTGTTGAAAAATTAACATCAGCACCAATACTGTTCAATAATTCTAGCGCTTTTTCCTCTTCTACCCTTACGCCAGTTCTCTCAAGTAACTCTAAAGTGGCTGTGTGAATGCGATAAAGTTCATCTCTAGAGAATATTTCGAAAATTCCAATTTTAGGCGATTCTATCATTTTTCATTGCTCACTAATATCTAGTATTTTCTTCACGAGCCTTACAGCTTCAGATGCATTATCGGCAAAACCGTCTGCACCTATTTCCTTAGCCCACTCTTCAGTGACAGGGGATCCTCCAACTATTACTTTGACTTTGTCGCGCAGGTCCTTCTTTTTAAGAGCTTCAATAGTCTCTCGTTGCATCGGCAAAGTTGTACTTAGTAAAGCTGACATTGCGACAACATCAACATTACCGTTCGTTACAGTCTCGATGAATTTCTCAGCAGAAACATCAACACCAAGATCCAATATTTCAAATCCGGCTGTGAAGAGCATCGAAGCGACTATGCTTTTTCCAATATCATGTATGTCTCCGGCTACTGTTCCTATGGCAATTACTCCAAGGTGTTCTCCTTCAGAACCAATTTTTTTCAATAAAGGTTTAAGATATTCTGATATCACTGTCTTTGCAGCTTCGCCAGCACTCACTAATTCTACAAGAAAGAATTCTCCACTCTCAAATTTGTCTCCTACCTCGCGAAGGGCAGCTGTTATCGCAGAGAGAAGTTCTTGGGGATTTTCACCCTTGTCAAGGCTTGTTTTAATAGTCTGGATTAGTTTCTCTCGATCAAGTGTTAGTAAAGCTTCTTTGATCTCATGTGCAGTTTCAGACATGTGAATCAACAAAATGTGTATTTTATAAAACGGAATTGTTTTTCTAATGATGATTACATTCATACTTAAATTGTTTGCAAATTTTTTATCAAATTAACTTCAATCGCGCACGCTCTTGATCCAATCTTTAGCCAGATTTCTTGTTGCCAAGAAACTATAACTCTGTGAGAAGTTTCAATCAATTAATAGAAAATAAATGTTAGAAAAAAAACTTTTAAAGAGCCTAACGTTTCTTTCTGGTTTACAGGTAGATCTAGCTTGGTAAATGAAAAATATCAAAAATTTATCAGAGAACAATTCGACGAACTAAAACGAATAAATTACGCTCCTCATTTTAGAGTTCTAGCTGGTCCAGACGATACAAAATCAAATCTAGATGGCCAAGAAATTCTAGTTCTTTGTGCTAACAACTACTTAGGACTAGCTAATCACCCTGAAATGAAAGAAGCTGCCATAGCTGCAATTAAAAAATATGGAGCTGGGATGGGCACTGGAAGAAAAATTATGACTTATGATATACAAGAGGAACTCGATGAGAAATTAGCGGAATTTAAGTCAGCTGATGCTGCTTTAGTTTACCCCACGGGTTATACAGCAAATATGGGTTCAATCTGGTGTGTTATGACGGAAGGGGATACGATAGTAAGTGATGAACTAAACCACGCAAGTATAATAGACGGATGTAGAATGGCGAGAAAAACTAATCGCATAATCTACAAACATACTGATATGGAAGATCTTGAAAAGAAACTGAAAGAAAGTACGAAAACACGTGAGACCGGTAAAACTATGATAATCACTGATGCAGTTTTCAGCATGGATGGTGATATTTGTCCTCTTCCAGAAATTGTAGAATTAGCCGAAAAATATGATGCGTTTACATTTATTGATGAAGCTCATGCTTCAGGTGTACTCGGAAAGAACGGAAGAGGAACATGTGAACATTTCAATGTTGAAGGGAAAGTAGAAGTTCAAATGGGTACTCTGTCAAAGGCTTTGGCCACTGTAGGTGGATATATTGCTGGAAGTGAAGAACTAAGATACTACCTTTATCGTCGTTCGAGACCTTTTTGTTTCTCCACGGGATTCCTTTCACCAGGAGAATGTGGAGCCGCATTGAAAGCTGTAGAAATACTCAAACGAGAACCAGAACGTGTTGAGAGACTACGTGATAATACAAAATATTTCAAGAAAGAGTTACAAGACTTGGGCTTCAATACAGGTGTCAGTCAAACACCTATAACTCCTGTAATAGTAGGAACTCCTGAGAAAGCACAATCATTAAGCAAACTACTTTACGAGAAGGAGAAAATATTCTGTGGAGCCATAAGTTATCCAGTTGTGCCTAAAGGTACCGATAGAATAAGATCGATAGTCAATGCTCATCATACTCGAGAGCAATTGGATTATGCAGTTGGGGGATTCGAAAGAGTAGGAAAAGAATTAGGAATAATATAGGTATTTCAGCGTGAACATCTTAAATATCTGATGTTCACGACTTTTTTTTAATTTATTCACCTTCTATCCTGAATTATGTTTAACCATTCTATGTGTAAAATATTATCTAGTGTGTACCATTTTTCGCTTTTTCCACTCTAACTTCTTTAGAATTGATAATCACGGAAATCTTAAAAATCAAATTACTTTTTTAAAAATATGTTCTGTGAAACTTTGAAGAGAATGAGGATGTTTTGTCGAAATAAGTTCATTTTCAAGTTCAGAGATTCTTTGAAGAGCTCTCTTTAGCATATCTCTAAGAATTAAGGAAGAATCATCCGAACCTAAATTTGAGTAATTGGATTCAAGTAAGTATGAAAGCTCTGAGTGGATCGGGATATTATTGGGTATTTTTGATTTGGATTGATAGTTTAATCTTCTTTTATCAAATGTTTTGTCAACAATATCGTCCATCAATTGGTAGGACAATCCGATGAGTCTTCCCAAATCAAGAAATCTATTGATGTCGTAAGGAGATTTATTGGCAAGTGTAGCAGCAATTGATGTTGCTGCTCCAAATAGTGATCCACTCTTTAGTGTACATATAATTAGATAATCCTCTATACCGATCTCAGTATCATGCTTGTTCTCGAGAGTTTCTCCCTCAGAAAGTTCCACTAGCATCTGAGAGACAAGTTCTTTGATTTCTTTTTTTTCGTAGCTTAATAGTAATTTGATGCCAATTGCTGATAACGTAAGTCCTATTCCGATTGCTAATCCAGTTCCATAACTCCGGTGTAATGACAGTTTTCCTCTTCGCTTATGTTCTTCGTCGATTATATCATCAAAAATTAAAGAAGAATCATGAACTAATTCGATACCAACAGCTGCGTCGATCGCCTCGGGCAAGTCTAACCCAATGGTTTCTCCAGTCACTAGAAGGAGGGTTGATCTGTATCTCTTGCCAATTGTGCTTATTTGATCATCAACTAAGTCAACCTGATTTAGACGAATAGATTCCTTTGATAATATTTCATGTATCCTATTGTTAATCAATTCTACTTTGTCTGTAAACGTAATGTGTTGTCTACTCAAGAGAACAGTCTCCTCATTTGGTTTTGGATTCGTTCTAATATATTTTCATAAAATTTCAATTTTGCCATATATTACTTGAACATGTTATGATTAGTGATGCTCGTGAGTTCCATGATGATGTTCTTTATGGTCTTCGATCATATATTCAAATGGTTCTAAATGGGTTTGAACCTCATTCAGATAAATTATATTTTTATCGGAAGGGGGAAGTCTATCTAACAACGTAAAAAGGCTCATGTGTGGAATAATGATTCTTGCTTTGTGAAAAAGTGCTTGATCCTCTTTGCTGTTGAATAGTTTATCAATTGTCGAATTTTTAACTTCAATATTTTTAGGAAGATTTTCTTTTAGATAGTTATACAGTTGTTTTCTTGATTTTTTGTATTTCAATTTTAGAAAATCATAATTAAGATACATTATAATCTGATAAATAATTTTTAGAAAAAGGTCTTCGGTACTTAAATGATTATAATATATATCAGAAATAAAGATATAGAATAAGTCTAGATCTGCTTTACTAAAAGCTAATATTCCACTATACCATCCTTTAATATCTTTATGTCCAGATGTATAGAATTTTTCTTCATATCCTTTATGAATGACAAAAAAATAGGAATTCTTGATAATTATTATTTTATGTTTTAGAGTGCTTACTCTTTTATCGGCTATGTTTTTTAAATAAAATTGAATAGCATCGATTTTTGAGTTCATTTCAGCTCAAATATTATTTCTTCTTTGAAGTTTTGTTTCTAAATTTAGCTGCCCTATTTGCAATAAGAACTGCAATAACTCCTGCTGCAACTCCACCGTTGATGTTCACAACCGATAGTCCGAGCGAGCATCCTTGAAGCATAGCCATAAGGGATGCAATTCCTTTTTCCCCAAAGCCATATCCAACTGAGGTTGGTACACCTATTACTGGAATATTAACTAGACCTGATACAACAGATGGTAAAGCACCTTCCCGGCCTGCAATGGCAATAATAACATCCACATCCTTAGCAATCATACTTTTCAAAGGAGGAAAAAGTCTGTGAATACCAGCTACTCCTACATCATAAGCGGTAATTGTTTGACAACCCATCTCTTCCGAAATAATTTTTGATTCTTCTGCGATTGGAATATCGGCAGTTCCGGCTGCCAAGATACCGATCTTGCCTCCAGTATCATAAATGTTAAAATCCTTCATTTTTAGAATGCACATTCCAGCCTTCTGATGTATATTAATGATCGAATTCTTAGGGGGCGTTTTTCGCACAAATTCAAGTTGTTCTTTATTGGCTCGACTAATTATTGTTCTTCCTTTCTCTTTTAGCATGCTTTTCGTGATATTTGATAGATCTTCGTTGGTCTTACCTTCAGCAAGAATTATTTCAGGTATTCCGCCCCTTAGATCTCTATTGATATCCAGTTTGGCAATATTACTAATTTCATCTATTGTCTGTGTTCTAAGCAGTTTTTCGGCATCATCTATAGAAATCGAACCTTTGATTAGTCTCTCTAAAATATCTCTCAACAATAATGCCTCATCGCGCATAAATATTGGTAACTAATCTCATAATTTGAAATATCCTTGCCTTTTTTCCCATGAAAAACACTTTAGTCATCTCCCAAAACTCACGAATAAAAGGATATCGAGCATTAATGATTGAAGTGGGCACGCTAATGGTTGAAAAAGGTCTTTTCAGTGGTGTACTAGCGCAAATTATTTATTTCAAAGAAAAGTCGATCAAACGATAGAAACTGATATTCAGGGTTTGTCATGGTAGAAATAGAAATTGGCAAAAACACACCAATTTTCACTTTAACAGATATTAATTGAAAAAAGATATCACTAACGAATTTCGAGAACAAGATTGTCTTAGCTATTTATCTTGGTGCATTCACGAGTGTTTATACAAAGGAAATGTGTACCTTCAAAGACTCGCTCACAAAACTCAACGATCTGAAGGCACAAGTGATTGGAATAAGCGTTAATGATCCATTCTGCAACAAGACTTTTTCTGAATTAAATGGTCTCAATTTTAATCTTTTAAGTGCCTATTCTCGAGGGGTCGTAAAAATTTATGGAGTAGCAGTTGAAGATTTTGCTGGATTAAAAGGCTATACTGCAGCGAAACGTTCGATTTTCAT
>JAGLGJ010000250.1 GCA_023144075.1 Candidatus Bathyarchaeota archaeon
CCTTTACTCTTAACATCTTCATCAAATAAAGAGAATCAGACTATAACATTTGATATTCCAATTGATACTGTAGTGGATTATCATTTCTATGATCTCATTGTGGAATACAGACAAATAACTGGCAGCTCTCATGACCGTCCACAGATCTATAAACATACGGCTAAAGATCTGTTTGTCGCTTCAGACGAAAGAAAAGTCTACGAAACTCTGCACGAGAAAGTAACTTCTAAAATCAATGTTGAAAACAAGAAGGCTCAAGAAGAAGGCTACTCAGAATCTCTTCTAGATGCCAATCAAGAATTGTATACAGCTGAAACCCTAGCTCTACAACATAAATTGACAGAGGCTACGGAACATCTTAAGTTAGCACATGAGTTCCTCGAACAAGATCAAATAGAAAAGAAGACACTACACTTTCCCATCCACACAATCGTCTATACTGCTTTGATCATATTCTTGATCACTATAACGGTCATTGTATTGAAGAGGCGACGATCATTGATACATTAAAACAAATCCGTTAGTAATGAAGTGCTCAAATTAGCACGCGCTAATGGTTATAGCATACGCTGATACCGCTCTTCATATATTCAATTTCTTTAATACAATAAATGATTCCTTTGTTGTAATTATGAATTAGTATATTAAGGTGTAATATGCATTTTTGTATACGAAGTATTTATATAACATTGTTATAATCAAAGATGTACAATAGTTTGATAACAGGTGTAATGTAATTGGTAAGTACAAGTAGAGGAAGTATTTTTACAAGAAAAGATGGACGATACTTTGTGTATCTACCTAAGAGTCTAGTCGAAGATACAGCTTTTCCTTTTTCAATGAAATCATCGGTAAAGGTTAAGATAAGTTTCGACACAAAAGGCAAGAAGCTAATCATAGAAAAATATAAAAAATAGTAATTAGGTTGAAATCTGAATCTTAGGAATTTGAAGGGATCTAAATTGGCACGTCAAGGCAGAGGAAGCATGTTTGCAACAAAGGATGGAAGATATTTCGTATATCTACCCAAGGATCTTGTGGAAGATACAGCTTTCCCATTTCCACCAAAATCTTCTGTTCATGTTAAAGTGCATTTTAAATCTGGAAAGAAAGAGCTAATTA
>JAGLGJ010000251.1 GCA_023144075.1 Candidatus Bathyarchaeota archaeon
TAATTATTTCTTTAGGCGAAAATCCTGCCCTTGCAACAATCTTACCTGATCTTGTTAGATTAACAGGAGCAAAAGCAGTCATTGCACCCGTTGATAATCCTTTGTGGCTGCCTCAAGGCGTAATAACCCAAATCTCAAAAGAATTGAAAGAACTTAATGTACAATACGCCTTTCCAATACCATTTTGTGCTATGGATTCAAACACAGGTTTATCGCTAATCGATAAATTCGCTGCACAATTCGGCCGACCTGAATTACAAATTAAACTTAGAGACGATACAATAAAAGAGATTAGAATATTGCGTAGATCACCTTGTGGATCTGCTCAATACATGTCTGAAGGTATCTTAGGTCTAAAGAAAAAACAAGCAGATAAACGAGCAGGTCTTCTCATTCAAATATTTCCATGTCTAGCATCAAGATCAAGTAGTTCAATTACCAAAAAACCATTGATTCATATTGCCGCTAATATCGCCATGGCAGCCGTCCTCAAATCCTTATCTAAGGAAAAACAAGAATAGACTATATTTGATAGGTAAAATCATTAATCAAGTTAAATTCAAATTATCAATTGAGGGCTATGTAGCAGGTATCACTTTTGAGAATTTATATTATCTACCGCGGCCCATTTGGTGAACAAATAATAAACAATCTTGCCCTTAGAGGATTTGCAGATAAGATTGCCAATGTTTATGAATTAACCCCTGAAATAATCGAAAAAGAACATGAATCAGAAACAGACATCTGGTCAAAAATCTGGGAAGATCCCAAAAAATACATCCCACAAAACTTCCCCGTAGTAGAATGCGATCTCCTACTGGTATTAGGAATTCATTCTCAATTAGGCGATTTGATTCCTCCTATTGCAGAGATTTTGGGAGTCAAAGCTGTACTTTATCCTATAGACGATAGGGACATGTCACCCGAAGCCAAAAAAACAATCCAAGATGAGCTAAATACAATAAAAATTGATGTTGAATTTCCTGAACCTTTTTGCATTCTCGATAAAAGCGAAAATGAATACATCAATGAATTCGCTCAAAGTTTTGGCAGACCGAAGTTAGAAGCAAAGTTGGACGATAAAAATCAAACTATA
>JAGLGJ010000026.1 GCA_023144075.1 Candidatus Bathyarchaeota archaeon
TGAGGGACAACTGAACCGTGAAGAGGTAATTAAGAGAGGCTGGATAGAGTATGGAACAGTGACTCGACGTGAGCGTAGGGCAGCTCCTTTTGATTTCAATCTAGCCAAGAGGGCAATCATGCTAAATGGTGCTACACAATTAGCCATTACAAAAATAGATTTGATAGCTCCCGAAGCAGCAGGGCTAAAAGTCTTCGAGGAACTACCTAAAGAAGCAAAAGAATTCATTGAAAATATTGAAAATAAAACAAATAGACCGGTTACCTTAATCGGGACTGGTCCATCAACCCTAGATATTATTGATAGAAGACACTAATGAATTAGAATGTAGTCTCACGTAAGCATTGAATTTTTCTTCTTAAAAATTTTGAGTAATTGCAGATCTTCAGGCACATCTACATCAAATGAAAATCCAAGTGACCAAAATAAACGAAATTTTCTATTCCTATTTACTGCCTCTTTCAAATGCTTCTCAAGGCTATTAACCCCAAAATGTACTGGAATAGCTTTCGGCGGGCGAAGAAAAAGAGTATTCGTACCGCAATCTTTTGATGGACATATAACAACCGATTCATCGTAGATTGAATTAATTAGTCGTTTCAGATCTTGATTAGATAATAAAGGAAGATCTCCTGCTACCAGTAAAATCGCATCATGTTTGTTTTTTATGCATTTTCTAATTCCCTGATCGATCGCTCCATTTAGTGATGAGGTTTTATCTTTTTCAAATGTAACTTCGTATTCAGTTGAGATTCTTTTTATTTCCTCGTCTGAGCCAATCACCAAGACTTCATTTATTGATTTCGTAACAATTTTCAAAACATGCCTTAACATTTTTATGGTTAGGTCTTGCCGCTCATTTGGATTTAGAGATTTTGCGAGTCTTAATTTGGATCTAGATAGTTTCTTAACTGGCACAATAGCACAGACATTCATGGATTGACATCACTTATACTGTTCAAGGTAAGTCTTGCCAAATTAATTTTTGAGTCCATATTGCTCATAAGAGTATTTGTAACAATTACGCTCATGCCCAAATCATTTATTGAAGTCTTGAGACTCGCATCTTTATTATCAATAATCATGACATTTATTAGCTCCTTGTACATGGTCGCCACACCAAAAGAGGATGGTTCATTTCTAAGTTCTTTCATCATTTTATGAGCAGGTCCTCTTACTGCTTTTCCTCCGATTACTGGACTTATAGCAACTTTGTAAGCTTTAGATCTCTTGATCGCCTCCTTTATTCCAGGAATAGATAATATGCAACCTATGCTGACAATTGGGTTGCTTGGCGCGAAAATTATAGTCTGTGCTTTCTGTATAACCTTCAAAGCATTCGAATTGGGAATAGAATTATTAGCTCCTTCAAATATCACTTTCTTAATTTCAACTTCAAATTTTTTCTTTACAAAATATTCCTGGAAGTCCAATAATCCTTCTTTAGTATCTACCTTTGTTCTTACTTTATCATCGGTCACAGGAATTATATTGTATTTTACACCAAGATATCGACATAGTATTTTAGTTACCTCTGAAAGCGGTAATCCCTTTTGAATTAGAAAAGTTCGGAAGATATGAGTTGCTAAATCCATATCCCCGATTTTAAACCATGTTCCTCTATCATAATATTTGAACATTTGTAAGAAATTGAAACTATCTTTCTTCAAACCCCAACCTTTTTCCTCATCAACGAGACCTGCGATCGTATACATTACAGTGTCAAGATCTGGGGAGATATGAAGACCATAAAGCTCTAGGTCATCTCCAACATTTCCTATAATATCTAGGCTATCAGGAGGAAGTATCCTGATTAATCCTTGAAGAAAACGTGCTCCACCAACTCCCCCTGCTATCACAACTGTTTTTTTAAAAGAAGTCAATTTTTCAAAGACCGTAGTGACACATAACATTGTGATTAAAATCTTTGTTGGAAATTAAAAGCGAGACACCCTGCAGTAATTAAATCTATGCAAGAAAATTTGTTTATTATTCCACAGTTACCGATTTAGCTAGATTTCTAGGTTTATCCGGATCACATTTCCTCTCAACAGCCATCCAGTATGCAAATAGTTGGAGGGGTACAATATATATTAATGGTGAAAGAAAATTCATTGATCCATCTTTTATTTCGATATAATCATCCAACAATTGTTTAAGCTTCTCATCACCTGCTTGAATAATGCCGATCGTAGAAGCTTTTCGCGCTTTCATTTCCATAATATTACCTAAAATTTTATCATAAGTTCCATCTTTTGGTGCAATGAAGATTATCGGATAACCCTCTTCTACGACGGCGATGAAACCATGTTTGCTTTCTCCAGCAGGATACGCAAGAGACGGGATATATGATAACTCTAAAAGTTTTAATCTAGCCTCAAGTGCGGTTGTTACATTAATACCTCTTCCTAAGAAACAGAAACTTGACTTGTCTTTATATCTCTTGACGAGTTTTTTTATCTTAACTTCGGTAGATAGAGTTTTTTTCATTACTTTTGGAACGTCTAAGAGCATTTTTTTCATTATTTCTAGTTCGTTATTTGAGATGCTCCCTTTTTTCTCAGCTAAAATAACCGCGAGCATTGTCAAAACTGAGAGTTGCGCAGTGAAGGTCTTAGTAGCGGCGACACCGATCTCTGGACCTGAGTTTTGTCCAATGTAGACTTCTGAAAGCCTTGTTATTGAAGATCCCATTACATTGGTAATACCAAATATTGATGCACCCATCTTCTTCGCGAAACGTAAAGCATCTAGCGTATCTGCTGTTTCACCGGACTGGCTTACCGCAAGTACGACGGATTTCTTGTTAATTGCATGACCATATTGCTCAATGAATTCAGAAGATACGATAGGTTTAGCTTGAAGCATAGCTAGTTTGCTAAAAAGATATGATGCTGCCAGACAAGCATGATAGGAAGTCCCACATCCGATGACGTATACCTGTTCAGCTTTATGCATCTTGGATGCAATCAGATCATAATATATATTTTGAATTCTGAGCGCATTACTTATCGCCAGAGGCTGCTCGTGAATTTCTTTGATCATAAAATGTTTGTAACCACTTTTAGATGCATCCTCAGTGCTCCAAGTAATTTCCGATATATCATGTTGGATATCTTGACCCGTTCTGAAATTCATTACTTCAATTTTATCAGACTTCACAACCGCTAACTCGTCTTCATCCAGAAATAGAGCTTTCTTAGTTAATGGGAGAAATGCCGAGACGTCAGATGCACAGAAGTTAGCATTCTTACCAATACCAATCACTAGTGGGCTCTCTTTTTTCACACAAATTAGTAACTCGGGAGAATGAGTCGATATCGCTGCGAGAGAGTAAGACCCTTCAAGCTTTCTAGCTGCCAATCTCACCGCTTCAATAAAATCTTCATCCATCATATTTTCTTCTATCAGGTGAGGAATTACTTCCGTATCGGTACGAGAATTGAAAATATGACCTTTTCTCTCAAGTTCACTTTTTAACTCGATAAAATTCCCTATTATTCCATTATGCACTATGGCAACATTCTTCTTGCAATCCATGTGCGGATGCGCATTTTCAAAAGATGGAATGCCATGGGTTGCCCATCTAGTGTGACCTACGCCGATTTTTCCACACAGCTCATCGAAATTAAGTTTTGAATCTACATCCTTTATTGAACCTTGATCTTTTTTTATAGAAAGTTTGTTATCGTGTATTGTGGCTAAGCCTACTGAATCATAGCCTCGATATTCTAGGCGTTCAAGTGCTTGATGGATGACTGGTGCGGCTTTTCCTTTATGTAAAGTTGTTCCGAAGATGCCACACAATTCAATTGATCCTCCATGAGATTTTGTTCTGTTATTCAATGAGTTTGGAACTTAGGGATATATGTTAGTAGGATAATTCAAACTCTATGGATTTGACCATATTTGCTTGAGTTGTTTTGGGGTTGTGCTTAGTACGCACTAAAATATCGAATAATTATATTGCAATAACAAAATTTTTGTCGATAAATTAATATATATAGTTCGTACATTCACTGCCAATTCTAATGACAGGGGAAGACAATTGGGTGATCTAAAAATAGGTGACCACGTTTTCGGTGAGGGCGTTTACTTCCTCAAATAAATTTTCAAAGACACCACTTAATTCTAAAACAAATCATTCCAAAGGTACCAAACCATCAAAAACGATTAGGCAGGAAACATTCTCTTCACAAAAATCATCTAGACCAAACAGAAAGAACTCCAGCAAGATAATAGTGGCTAAATTCGGCGGCTCAAGTCTCGCCGACAGCGAAAGAATAATAAAAGCAGCAAAATCTGTCGCGAAAAAAGCAAAGAACGGACACAAAGTAGCCGTAGTCGTATCAGCAATAGGTAAAACCACAGACACACTACTCGAGATACTACACAACTCATCCGGAAAAAGCTTTGAAAAACATGATTCAGACGACATACTATCAATGGGAGAGAGAACAAGCGCAAGGATCTTCGCCACGACCCTAAAATCTGAAGGAGTAAAAGCCAGATGCTTCGACCCACATGATAATGATTGGCCAATAATCACAGACGACAAATTCTCTAATGCAAACCCAATCATACAAGAATGTGAAGCCCGAATCAAAAAATATGTACTACCCACACTGAACAAGGGAATCGTTCCTGTAATAGGCGGATTCATAGGCAAAACAAAAACCGGCAAAACCAGCACAATAGGACGAGGCGGAAGCGATACCACAGCATTCATCTTAGCGAAAGCTCTTCAAGCCGACAAAGTCATTTTAGTTACAGATTCAAACGGCATTATGACAGCCGATCCAAAAATTGTTCCAGAAGCTAAACGACTTGACCAAGTCGATTGCGATGTCTTGGTTGAGCTCGCCGATTCAGGTAAGAAATTCATCCATCGAAAAGCGTTAAAATATAAAGATGCGAAAATCGACGCTAAAGTAATCAACTTCTCAAAAGGAGATCTAGACTCAAAAGGAACCAGAATTACTGGCGGGCCAAGTTCAGAGCTTGAAGTTGATCTAGGATCATCAAAACCTGCTACAGCATTAACAATAATAGGAAAACAATTAGCCAAAAACCCAACAGTAACCACAGACCTAGCGAAGAAAATCAGTTCCCGAACAGATTTAATGGGACTATCAGCAAACTCAGACTCAATAATATTCTACATATCAGACCCCAAGAACCCGAAACCACTCTACAAAGATCTCCATAAGATATCATTCAAATATCCTAAAGCAATTTCGATGACAATAAGACAAGACCTCGCCTATATTAGAATAAAAGGAGTCGGACTTGAGGATACTCCTGGAATTATTGGCAAGATTACTGAATTACTAAGAAAAAACAGCATTAACATATTTGGAATACTGACGATAACATCCAGTATTCTCATCTTCGTCGATTATGATAAACGAGAGAAGGTTATCTCAATAATTAGGAAAATCTTGGGAGTGAAATAATAATGTTAAAAGTTGGAATCCTCGGAGCTACAGGAATGGTTGGACAAAAATTCATTGAAATGCTTGAGGGTCATCCCTGGTTTACGATCGAGGCTGTAGCAGCATCTGAGCGAAGTCAAGGCGTAAAGTATGGAAAACTTGGCAAATGGAAATTATCAACCCCTATTCCAGAATCAGTAAAGGACCTCGAAATTCTTCCAGTGACCCCTGAAGGGATCGGCCAAATTGATTTAGTATTCTCAGCTTTACCATCTGAAGAAGCAGGACCTATAGAGGAAGAGTTTGCTAAGAAAGGATACATGGTCTTCAGCAATGCTTCAGCTCACCGCATGGATGAAGATGTACCTGTTCTAAATGCTGAAGTCAACTGGCAACATTCGAAAATAGTGGATGAACAAAGAAAAAGAAGAGGCTGGAGCGGAGCCATAGTAACCAATCCAAACTGCACCACAGCAGTTTTGACACTTTCCCTGAAACCCATCAAAGATGAATTTGGCATAAAAAGAATGATCGTAACAACAATGCAAGCAATCTCAGGAGCAGGATACCCCGGAGTTGCTTCACTAGACATAACAGACAATGTAATACCATTCATCAAGGATGAAGAAGAAAAAGTAGTTCTCGAGACCCAGAAGATCTTAGGTGAACTAAAAAAGCCTGCGGAATTCAAGATCTCAGCCAGCTGCAATAGAGTCAACACGACAGACGGTCATATAGAGACTGTCTCCATTGAGACAGAGAAGAAAACTGATCCTCAGAATGTCGCCGAAGTAATGGCAAAATTTCAGAGCGAACCTCAAAGATTAGGTTTACCAACTGCACCAAATCCTCCAATCGTCGTAAGATATGAAGATGATAGACCTCAACCTAAATTGGATAGAATGGAGGGCAACGGGATGGCTGTTGTAGTAGGACGAATCCGAAAGGATGAGGCACTTGAGGGAATCAAATATACTGTTCTAGGACATAATACTATGAGAGGCGCAGCTGGATGTTCCATACTCAACTCCGAATACTTCAAAGCAGCAGGTTACATCTAGGAGATTAGAGAAAAAATGATTTCAGGTAAAAAGAGAAGACTTCAACGAATTTTCCGACGAGATAAACGTTCAGTCATCATACCCATGGACCATGGCGTAACGGCAGGACCCATACAAGGACTTCAAAACATGCAAATCATCATAGAAAAACTCAACCGTGGCGGAGCGGATGCAATTCTACTCCATAAAGGCATAGTAAAGACTACTGACACTGGACGCACAGGATTGATAATTCACCTTTCCGCAAGCACTACTCTAGGTCCGGACCCTCTTTGGAAACGTCAAGTATGTTCAGTTAACGAAGCACTAAAACTTGGAGCGGATGCAGTATCTGTTCACATCAATGTAGGCTCCCCTCGAGAGCATCTAATGCTGAGTGAACTCGGAAAAGTAGCTCAGAGATGTGATGATACAGGAATCCCTCTTCTGGCCATGATGTACCCAAGAGGCCCCACAATAAAAAACGAGCATGACCCGAAGGGGGTTGCTCATGCAGCAAGACTTGGAGCAGAACTAGGTGCAGACATAATTAAAACGAATTATACTGGAGATCCTGAGACGTTTGAAGAAGTAGTCTCAGGTTGTCCTGTCCCAATAATAATTGCTGGAGGCCCTAAAACAGAAAGCCTCAAAGATTTCTTTCAGATGATTCATGATTCGGTAAAAGTTGGTGGTGCAGGAGTCTCTATTGGAAGGAATGTATTTCAACATGAGAAACCTGAACTTATGACCAAGGCTCTTGTATCCATAGTTCATGGTAGAGCTGATGCTGAAAAAGCTCTACAGATTCTGAGTGAAAAAGATTGAAGCAACTCTGGATCAATATACCTGAAGAAGCATCATCATCTGTGAAAGAGAAGCTAATCTCAAAAGCGTCAGAATTCGCAGATATTCTGATATTGTCTAAAACAGATCATCGATTATCAGAGCAATTCAATAAGCCAATAGCAGGCAAATTTGAAGATGCAGACATAAGAATTGTCGAATTCAATGATCCTAAAGACCTTGACTCTATAAAATCTTCAAAAGAAATCGCAGCTGAAATATCAATTACAACCGGAACAGATGAGAAAAAAACTCTTACAGCTGCAGAGTTAGGTTCAAAATACATCATTCTAAAATGTGAAAACTGGAAGATAATCCCTCTTGAAAACATCATTGCGAGACTTCGAAATAAAGCACAGATAATCATGAAAGTATCAAATCCAGATGATGCCAAACTCGCAGTTGAAACTCTCGAATTAGGAGCCGACGGAGTACTATATAGCACCGAGAAGACAGAAGAAATAACACAGATCGCTAAGGTAGTCAAACAAAGCAGCATTAAAATTCCATTAGTTGAAGCAGAAGTAGTTGAAATCAAAACTTTAGGCACAGGTGCCAGAGTCTGTATAGATACTTGCGAACTATTACGATCTCAAGAAGGAATCTTAGTAGGAAGCCAATCTTCAGCACTCTTCTTAGTCGAATCAGAAACAGTGGAGAATCCACATGTCGAACCACGACCATTTAGAGTTAATGCAGGACCTGCAGCATCATATCTCTTAGCCACACCAGAAAAGACGAGGTATCTTTCAGAGCTAAAATCAGGAGACGAAGTTCTAGCCGTCGATTCAGAAGGCAACACTAGAATGACGAACATATGTAGAATTAAAATCGAATGGAGACCTATGATGATGTTACAGGCTAAAAGTGAGGGGCGAAACTTTACAATAATTTTACAAAATGCCGAAACAGTAAGGTTAGTCACTAAAAAAGGTTCGAAATCAATATCAGAAATCAAGCCAGGAGATAAAATATTGGCGCGAGTGGAGACAGGCGGTAGACACTTCGGCATAAAGGTTGACGAAGAATCAGTGATAGAACGTTGAAACCCAAAATATGCGTCTCAATTATGCCAAAAACCGTTGAAGAAGCAAAGACACTAGAAGAAGAAGCTGAAAGAAAAGATGCCGATCTAATCGAGATCAGATTGGACCTTCTGAATTCTGATACTAATCTTGAGGATATCAAAATTCATACAGATATGGTAAAAATCGGCACCCTTAGATCATCAAATCAAGGCGGTATGTTCTCAGGTAGTGAAGAGGCACGATTTCAAACACTCTTGAATGCTTCAAGAGCTGGTTTTGATTATATCGATATCGAGGATTCAGTTGAGAATCTTGAAATCAAGATCAAATCTATTAAGGAATTAGGTACCAAGATTATTATTTCTCACCACAATATGGAATCTACGCCTACTTTGAGTGAACTTGAGAACATCCTCGATAGAAATTCACAATTCAAGGGAGACGTCTATAAAATTGTCACAACAGCGAAATCAATAGAAGATAGTCTCATTGCACTAAGTTTCCTAAATACTGCTTCAAAGAATTTCAATATTGTATGCTTTGCAATGGGAGATTATGGAAAAATATCTAGAGTAATATCTCCATTTTTTGGAGGATTCTTTACAATGGCCTCTATCAAAAAGGGAGATGAAACGGCCAAAGGCCAGTTGACTATTGATGATCTAAAAGTAATCTATCAAAAAATAAATCTTGATTGATCATATGAACATAGATATGAAGATCGAGAGCAGTTGAAAGATTATTTCCTAAAAACAAACGAATAGGTAACCATACTTATGGACCTAAAAACCTGGTCGTGACTTCGATGAAACTGATTATTGAAAAGACTGAGGAAATCAGTGGAAAAACAACTGTTCCCAGCTCAAAATCACATACGATACGTGGATTCATATTCGCTTCACTTGCAGATAAAAAATCGATACTTCATAACGCGTTAGAATCAGAGGATACTAAAGCCACAATAAATGCCTGCAACTCCTTAGGTGCAGAAATCAAAAAAATTGATAAGGGAGAATTCGAAATTGATGGTTTCGACAGTTATCCCAAGGTCGGAAAAACCGAGATCAATACTCTGAATTCTGGAACTACAACGAATTTCATTACATCTGTCGCAGCTCTTGCAAATAAGAAAATAGTAATTGACGGCGACGAATCAATAAGAAGAAGACCTATTGAACCCCTACTCTCAGCCTTAAGAAATCTTGGAGCTCACGCATCCTCTCTAAAAAAGAATGGGTGCCCACCTATAGAGGTTAAAGGAAGAATGAAAGGCGGAAAAACAACACTAGACTGTAAAAGCTCACAATACCTATCCAGTTTATTGATGTGCTGCCCATTATTACAACAAGATACAGAAATAGAGATCATCAATTGTTGTGAGACTCCATATATTGAAATGACACTCAAATGGTTAGATGAACTCAACATAAAATATCGAAATAAAGATTTCAACGAAGTTCTAATTCACGGTAATCAAAAGTATTCTTCTTTCGAAAAGACAATCCCTTCAGATTGGAGTTCTGCGACATTCTTAATCGCCTCAGCAGCAATGATAGGCAATAATGTAACGATAAGAGACCTCGATCCAAACGATTCCCAGGCTGACAGATACGTTCTAGACTACTTACACAATATGGGTGCTGAAATCAAAGTCGAAGGCAAGAATATTACGATTACAAAGTCAAGATTGCATGGCTGTGAACTCGATCTAAATAATACTCCTGACGCATTACCTACAATGGCGGTATTGGGATGCTATGCTGAGGGCACGACTATTTTAAAGAATGTTGCTCACGCAAGGATAAAAGAAACAGATAGAATAAAGGTGATGACCGAAGAACTTTCCAAGATGAATGCCAATATCGAGGAGACAGATGATGGAATGATTATTCAGCAATCCCAGTTAAAAGGAGTAAAACTTGGCGGATATTATGATCATCGCATAGTCATGGCTCTTAGTCTTGCAGGGATGATTGCCAATGGAAGAACAGAGATCGATACAGCTGAAGCAATAAAGATAACATTTCCGAACTATGTTGATATAATGAAGAATCTAGGTGCAAAGATGAGTTTGGAGGATTAAAAAAATGCAGGGAAATACATTTGGTAGAATGTTTAGAGTTACGACATGTGGAGAATCGTATGGAATAGGAGAAGGCAGTGGTTTAGCCGTTATCGTCGATGGTGTTCCACCCGGCATGGTGCTTACTGATGAAATGATCCAAAAAGAGATGGATAAGAGACGTCCAGGT
>JAGLGJ010000027.1 GCA_023144075.1 Candidatus Bathyarchaeota archaeon
GCCACGCCTTTTCAAAGCGATTTTTACCGTGGATTCTTCAGGCATGTTTTCAGTAATCGTGCCTATTATTCTTCTCACTTCATCAGCGATTTTTTTAGAATCAGTAATTAAAATACATGTAGCATTTTCATCATGTTCTGCCTGTGCTAACATATCTGCTGCCACAAATTCAGCTTTCGCTGTAATATCTGCTATAATGAGAATTTCGCTAGGACCTGCTGGTAAATCGATGGCCACCTCATTACTTAGAATTTGTTTAGCAGCATTTACGTAGATGTTTCCAGGCCCGACAATTTTTTCTACAGGTTCTATTGTCTTGGTACCATATGCCATGGCCGCTATAGCTTGTGCACCACCAACACAATATATCTCATCCACTTCTGCGATATCTGCCGCAACAAGAATGTAAGGATTGAATCTTGTTTTGAATGAAGGTGGACTGCATAATATTATACGTTCAACACCAGCAACTTTGGCAGGTATAGCAGACATTAGAACTGAAGAAGGATAACATGTCTTTCCTCCAGGTGCATAAACACCAACGGATGAAATCGATCTAGAAATTAAGCCTAGTTTAACTTCTTGTTTTTTATACTTAAAATCAATTCGTCCAAGTTGAAGTTGTTGAAATCTCTTAATATTCACTGCGGCTTTATTCATCGCCTTGATTTCTGCAGGTTTTATAATTTCATATGCTTCCGTTATCTCTTTTTTTGTAGCTTTAATTGTTCCAATATTGAGCTTTGCAACATCAAATTTCTCTGTTAAATCGAAAAGAGCCTCATCCCCTCCTGATTTAACAGAGTCAATGATTTCTCTGGTCTCTTTCTCTACACTAGCTAAGTCCAGTCTAGCTCTATTAAGAAGCTCATAGAAATCATCATCTTCAAATTTTTGAACTGTAACTATTCTAATCAAAATGTTCGCCACTGAATTTTGAATTTCAATATTTGAGACGTCCTAATATTTCTGAATTGATTGACTTATATCTCATTGGCTTATTTGATTTGTGAGATTTGATGACTTCATATACGATGTTGAAAGTTATGTGATCTGTATGGCGAAATGATAATGGCCACTAAGGTAAAAGTTGCATATCTTGGTCCAAAAGGGACTTTTACTGAACAGGCAGCAAGATCATATTTCTTAGATAATTATGAATTCATTGAGTATCGGGATATTCCTGAAGTATTTACAGCAATTTCCTCAGGTTTTGTTAAATTCGGAGTGGTCCCGATTGAAAATTCGATTGAAGGCTCTGTCAACATTGCTCTAGATCTTCTTTTTGAATCAGACTTTAAAGTCTCAGGAGAGATTGAGCAGAGGATAATCCAGAACCTAATTTCAGAAGACAATGTAGACCTAACGGATGTAAAAAAAGTAATATCACATCCACAGGCTATAGCCCAATGCAGAAATTTTCTGAAATTAAAACTCCCAAAATCAGAGAGAATAGAAGTCGCCAGTACATCTACAGCTATAAAAACTGTAAAAGGAAGCACTGATTTGGCAGCGATTGGAAGCGAACTTGCCGCCAAAAGCTATAAAATGAAAATATTGTGTCCAGGAATAGAAGATAATCCCAATAACTCCACTCGATTCTTTGTATTAAGCCAACAAGAACCTGCTCCAACTGGTAATGATAAAACAACAATAATCTTCTCAGTTAAACATGCTCCAGGAGCACTCTATGACGCTCTTGGAGTTTTTGCAAGTAGAGACATTAATTTGACGAAGATAGAATCGAGGCCAACACGTAAAAAACCTTGGGAATATATTTTCTACTGTGGCTTTGAAGGACATAAAGATGAAAGTCTGATCCAAGAAGTTTTGATTGAATTAAAAGATAAAACAACATTCCTAAAGGTGTTAGGATCGTATCCAAAGGCTAAGATGACATAGTGTGCTTTGGATTTAACTTAACGTCATTTAAGTGACGTTCTTATCTCCGTCGTGTAACCTTCTGGATTGCAATTTGGACTTGTTGTGGTTCTTCAGAGTATAATCTTATGCATTCGCCCCTTCTAGCATGAATTATTGAAACGAACCTTCGCTGATGATTAAGCTTGGTCCTGTAACTGGACTTTAATGGAATAATTCTTTTTCCGTCAGAATCTAGACCTGTTTTCAAAATACGGTAACGACCAGGAACAATAAGGAGCGGAGTAGGTAGGATAAGAACTGCAAGTATGAGGAAACTTATCATTGATATCAAAATGCTGCCAGAAAGAAATAAAACAGAAAATAGAATAGCAAAGTCAAGCAGGAAAATCAATATGGCCCTATAGATGCGCATATTGCGGTCAGTATTTTTGAGCGAACTTGAATTAGTCTCATATAATATCTCATTATCGGCCATTCTCAATTAATCTCCTCTTTCTGTTCATTCTTATTTATTGATCGAAATTATGTTATATAATTCAAATTCTACTCTCTTTAGATGTTCCGTCTTAATATCGAGCATAATGTTGTTGGCATATTCTTTTTTATTGTATCTAGACAGATTTAAATAAGGTTCAGGATTTCTAACTGCGAGAAATCAAATATCAGGAAAGGTCACTAAACTTGGCTAAGCTATTCACAAGAAGACGTGGGAGATCAGGATCCACAAGACCAATCAGTAAAAAATTGCCGAGTTGGTGTAAGTATAGGGAAGAAGAGGTTGAACCTATAATAGTAAATCTCTCTAAGCAGGGAAATAGTCAAAGTAGTATTGGTTCTACCCTGCGGGATAAATATGGAATCCCTCTCACTAGATCGATTACTGGTGAGAAAATTGGAAAGATGCTATCAAAGGCGAAACTATCTCCAGATATTCCTGAGGATCTTGGAGTCCTTCTTGATAAGGCAGAAGGCTTGGCTAAACATCTACGACGTAATAGACAGGATTTCGTCAATAAACATGCGCTGGCCCTCGTTGAATCAAAGGTACACAGGCTAGGGAATTACTATAAATCTAAAGGAGTCTTACCTGCAGATTGGAAATACAAACCGGTTTCCGCATCCGTTGACTAGTAATGCTTGAAGCTTATCAAAAGTTTATTATTCAAGCTGAATCTGTGGCCGAAGAAATTCTCGATTGCATCGCGAATAATTCACACTTTACTATTAATTGTCATTATGATGCAGATGGAATAACTGCAGCAGGAATTATTGCTAAATCACTGCGCCGACAAAATGCGAATTTTCATCTGAAACTCGTTAAACAGATGGACCAGGAAATTGTCGATACTCTATCAGATTCGATTTATGATGCTATAATTTTAGGAGATGTTGGAAGCGGTTATCTGGATTTGCTGAAAAATATAGGAAAATCAAAAAGAATATTCATATTGGATCATCACCAAATCGATGGAGATGTAAACGAAGAAATAACCCAAGTTAATCCTCATTTATTTGGAATAGATGGGGGAAAGGAGATCAGTGGGGCGGGAGTTACATATTTTGTTGCAAAGTCACTAGATAAGAAGAATATCGATTTATCGCCTTTAGCGGTTGTGGGCGCTGTCGCTGATATGCAGGATAAGAATGAGAAGAGAGAACTCGATAGCCTGAACTCACTTATAGTAAATGATGCAATTGAAGCAGGCCTTCTTAAGACAGAAAGAGACTTAATCATATATGGAAGGGAAACAAGACCCATTCACAAAGCTTTATCCCATACAATGAATCCTTTCCTGCCCGGCCTGAGTGGTCGGGAAGATAATTGTCTTGCCTTACTTTCATCATTATCGATTCCAATCAAGGATGGTGACAGATGGAGAACTATAGTCGAACTTTCAAATGATGAAAAGAAAAAAATTTTCTCCGCAATAGTTGAATATATGACTTCGAAAGAGGTCTCGGCATCTGGAGCAATGACTCTGATAGGAACGGTCTATTCGCTTATCAACGAAGACATGTGGACCTCCACACGTGATGCAAGAGAATATGCCACTTTACTCAATGCCTGCGGAAGAATGGATAGGCCCTCTCTCGGGGTCGCAATTTGCATGGGTGAGCGTGGATCGACCGTAAAGGAGGTAACAAATCTCCTTTCAGAACATAGAAAATCTCTAGCCAGTTATATTTCATTGATAACTGAAAAACCAGAAAATATTGAGAGATATGAAAACCTAGCAATAATACATAGCGAAGAATTTCTTAATGAAAATATGACTGGAGCTATCTCATCATTATTATCATCGTCTGAGACTTTTGAAAAGAACAAAGTGATAATTGTGCTGGCTAAGACTAAGAACGGTGATATCAAAATCTCGGCTAGAGGCACAGATGAATTGATAGAAAAAGGTTTGAATTTAGGTATAATTATGCAAACCATTGCCAAGCGATATCACGGAAACGGAGGCGGTCATAAAATCGCTGCTGGAGCCCAAATCCCAGAATCTGACCAAAAAAATTTCCTTACTGATCTAAAAAATGAAGTGTCAAGGACCTTATCGGAATGAAAATTACGATAAAAATTCGACATGCAAGTCGTAAATTTGCAGAATCTGTAGCGAAGTCAGTGAGTCCAGATAATCGTAAAGCGCCACCGAATGTTATTGTGAAGACTCGAGCGAGAGAAAATATAACTACTTCAATAGTAAAATGTGAACGACTTGAAACGTTCATAGCTACTGTTGATGATTTACTCTTATGCATGGATGCAGCGCAAAAGACCTTGGAGGAAGTTAAAACTGACAGAAGACCTTAGAATGTATGCAGATATCATAATCCGATTCAGCAAGGATATCACTAATGCGAAAAGTTCAATCAAAGATGCGATCGAAGAAGCGAATAATACGATACTGGTAAGAGGTATCTCTAATGGTCAAGAAAACGAAGCTGCCAGAGTAACCAAATGGGAAATTAAAGATAATATTTTAAAGTTGAGTATTGAATCTGGTACTCTTGTGAGAGCAACTACTGCAGCTTTAAGACTGAATAAACATTTAACGAATCTTCTTGGAAAAGAGTTTAAAATTGGGTCAAGAGAACTAAGCGCCGAATGTATACAATTTTCTATGCAAAGTAAATATGAATTAGATGAAAAACTCGCCGCAAGAATTACTGCAATTCCAAACATCTTAAATGCAGAATATGAATCTGGTCGAATCAATGTAAAGATAGATGAAATGACTGAACATGACCTAAAAAATAATGTTCCAGATAGACTGGTAAGTAGAGTCAAAGATATATTAGCCGAAACCGGGAAACACGCCGTAATAACCGAAGATGTTCTGATTGTCAAGAAAGGTACAACAAAGCAAGCTAAATTCAACAAGGATCCCGTCCAATTAGCAATAGAACTTGGATGGGTCAAGGAATTTCCCGGAAAAGGACAATGGATCTATACGACGCCTTATACTCAATTATTTGAAATTATCAAGAGAATTCTAATAGAGGAAGTAGCACAAAATTTAGATTTTCAACCTTTCATGCTCCCAAAGCTCATTCCATTAGAAGTAATGAAGAAAATGCCAGGTTATCTAGATGATATTCCCGAAGGAATGTATTACTGTTTTCCACCCCCAAGAGATCCGAATGCCTTCAGTGAATTCAAGGAAAAAATGAAAATAACGAAAGAGATCTCTAAAGAGACTTTGAAAAATTCGCTTAAAGATCCAGAGTATGTTCTTGCGCCAGCTCAGTGTGAAGCATTTTGGGAATTTTACGGAAAAGAGACTCTGAGTCAAGATGATTTCCCATTTAAACTCTATGACGCTTCAGGTTGGACCTATAGATGGGAAGGTGGTGGTGTAGAAGGTATGGTTAGAATGCATGAATTCCAAAGAATAGAGCTAACATATCTTGGAACCCCAACACAGATAGTGGAGACTCGTGAGTCAATATTGGAGAGATGTATTCTTGTAGCCGATAAATTCCTCGATATGGAATGGCGAGTCAATGCATCGCTTCCATTTTGGGCTAGAGCGGGATCAGCCGATATAGACATTCAAAAAAGCGAAAATGTACCGGCGTACGATCTAGAGATATATCTACCGTATAGAGGTCCAAGAGATAAATCTGAGTGGCTTGAGATTGCATCATGTTTTGTTCACAAACTAAAATTTGTTGACAGCTTCAGTATCCGCGAGGTCAAGAATAGAGAAACTTGGACAGGATGCACAGGTCTAGGTTTAACAAGATGGATAGCTGCTTTTCTGGCAACCCACGGATTTAAACCAGAAGAGTGGCCAGAGAATATCCAAGAGAAGTTTAATAAGAACTACAAATTGCCCACGAGTCTTGTGTGGCCTCAGAAGAAATAATTGAATGAAGATTACGCTTAAAAATGCCTCCTCAACTCATTTCATAATCGAAGAGGCTAAGGACAAATAGATATAAGAAAAATGAGTTCCAGCAAACATTTTAAGCATGGGTATGATAGTAGCTCGATCCAATATTGAGGTCTAACGTTTGTCAAAAACTCAAAGAAGAATCCGGGACAAATGGCGAATGAAAGAATGGTACCAAGTATTTACACCATCTTATTTTGGAGAATTGAATATAGCAAACATTCCATGCGCAGATCCATCCCACTTACCCGGAAGAGTTGTAGAGAGCACACTATATGAAATCACAGGAGATTTCTCTCATCAATCAATTAAACTCTATTTCCTAATAAAAGAAGTCCAGGGCGAGAAAGTACAAACGATTCTCAAGGGTCATGAATATTCAGCAGATTATCTAAGAAGTCTTGTCCGAAGAGGGAGCTCCAGAATAGACGGTATCTTCAAACTGACAACAAAGGATGGCTACACAACCAGAATATCGATCGTCGTATTCTCAAGAGGCAGAGTCAAAATAGCACAACAATATGCTATCAGACAAATCATGAGAGAAGTAATCGAAGAGAAAGCCAAGAATCTAACGTACGATCAACTATGCCATGATATAGTCCTAGGAAGTGTAGCTAAGGCAGGCATAGGTTCTGATATTTATAATCTTGCAAAGAAAATTAATCCCTTACGTCACGTCGGAGTTAGGAAATCTAAGCTGCTATCAATTCCTGAAGGTGCAATAGGAAAAGAAGTAATCGTGACACAGGAAGCACAAACTGCTTAATACCCAGATGGGGTAAAAATCTAAATCTACTGATTAGTTATTTTTTCTTTTCAGGAGAATTACTCATTAAGATAACCTAATTCTAATTCTATCTTTGAAATAATACGATTTGATGATGCCCTTTGAACTCTAAGTTATTCGGTACATCAGGAATGCGTGGTATCCCCAATGTCGATTTTACACCTGAACTTGTAATGAAACTCGGTTTGGCACTAGCAAATCTAACCCATGGAGATAGGATAGCTATAGGGTTCGATACGAGACTGACAAGTTCATTCATGAGTTGCTTGTTATCGGCTGGGATGTTAGCTGGAGGGGCTGAAGTCTGGAATTTCGGATTAATCCCTACACCTGTTTTAGCGTTTCTTACATCAAATACAAATTGCAGAGCTGGTGCCATGATTACTGCAAGCCATAATCCCCCAGAATATAACGGGGTAAAAATCTTTGATGGAGATGGGATGGCATTCGGCCATACCCTGGAAGAAAAAGTCGAAGACCTTATGGGTTTCAATAATTTGCATCGTGTTGACTCAACATCTATTAGAAATGTAAAATGGATAAATTGCGTGGATAGATATATCGAAATGGTGAAGGAATCATTAACATTAAAACGCAAATGGAGTGTTGTTGTTGACCCAGGTTGTGGAGCTGCATATTCGTTAGGACCACGTTTATTTCGTGAATTAGGATGTAGGGTTCTTACAATCAATGCGCAACCAGACGGATTTTTTCCTGGACGTCCACCTGAACCAACTCTAGAGTCATTGCACTTACTATCGAAGATGGTTAGAGAGACTGGAGCAAATGTAGGTGTGGCTTATGACGGAGATGCTGATAGAATGGCTCTGGTAGATGAGAACGGCAGATTCGTTCCAATGGATCAATTGATAGCTGTTTATGGGGCCAGACTTCTTTCGCTAAAAAACAAGAAGAGAATAGTCGTTCCTATAGATGCATCAATGTGTATAGAAGAGAGCATCGAGGCGGTAGGTGGAAAAGTTATTCGAACTGCAGTGGGAGATGTTAATGTGGCTGAATCGATGGTCAAACATAATGCGGCGTTCGGCGCAGAGGCTAGCGGCGCATGGATTAATCCAGATTATTCCCTTTGTCCAGATGGAATTCTCTCAAGTCTTTTAGTTATTTCTGCAGTTTCTGGCCAAAAAGTGAATTCAACTCTATCAAAATTTGTCAGTTTGGCGCCTCGATATCCGATACTTAGAAAAAAAATGAATTGTTCTAAAAATCTTCATTCTGAAATTATGGAGAAACTTCAATTGGAACTCTTCAATTTGATGCCGGAAAAAAGTGATGTTCAAACAATAGATGGGATAAGAGTGGCCTCAAAAAAAGAATGGATTTTAGTCAGACCTAGCGGTACAGAACCTGTCCTAAGAATAACAGTTGAAGCAAGAAGTACAGGAAAAGCAGAATCGCTTATGAAGGAAGTTATGAGAATAATTGAAAATACAGTTATCAAGTTGTCATAACCATTCTAATTCACACTTTTATGAAATAAGATAAAAGAAAAATATGTAGAAATGTTTGATTGAAGTAGGATCAAATGATGAGAGTGATAATTCTTGCAGCTGGCGAAGGTAAGCGACTACGCCCGCTAACAGAGAAAAGGCCAAAACATATGATTCCAATAGCTGGAAAACCAATAATCCACCAACTAATAGATGCTTTCAAAACTAATGGTGTTTACAAATTCTCAATAGTGGTTGGTCATCTTAGAGAGAATATTATTCAATATTTATCAGATGGGAAAGAATTTGGAATAGAGATAGAATACCTTTATCAAAATAAACTCCACGGTACAGCTGATGCTCTTGCTCAAACAGAGAATAAGATAGAAGAAACAAGATTTCTTGTCTGTTATGGTGACATGTACGTATCATCAGATGCGATCAGAGAAGTAATCAAGGCTTATGATGACAAATCCTTTGATGCAGCTGTAACTATTGTACCTACAAAAGATCAGAAACAATATGGTATTGTACAGATCGATAATGGATACGTAAAAGAGATAGTTGAAAAACCAAAAGTTGTATTTCCAAATTCATTTGCAAACACGGGAATATACATTTTTGAAAGAAGTATTTTCAAAGGAATTAGAAAAACTAAGAAATCTCGTAGAGGAGAACTCGAATTAACCGATTCGATAGTGAATCTCAAGAAATCAGGATTTAAAATCAAGCCTATTCTAATCGACGACAAATCTTGGATCGATATAGGACTTCCTTGGAATCTGTTAGATGCAAACAAGAGGGCATTACTAAATTTACGGCCAAATGTGGATGGTGAAGTAGATGATCACTCAACAATTAGAGGGATTATCCATACGGGATTAGCAACAAAAATACTGCCAGGAGCACGTATAGAAGGTCCAGTATATATTGGTGATAACTCTGTTATAGGTCCAAATTGCCACATAAGGCCATACACAAGTATAGGTAGGGATGTTAAGATCGGAAATAGTTGTGAGATAAAGAATTCTATAATAATGGATGAAACAAAAATTCCACACTTAAGCTATTTTGGAGACAGCATAATAGGTGAAAGATGTAACTTCGGCGCTGGTACTATCACTGGTAATTTGCGGTTAGATAAGCAAACTGTAAGAATGAAAATAAAAAATAAATTCATTGATAGTGCAAGAAAAAAACTTGGAGCGGTAATAGGTGATGATGTGGAAACTGGTATAAACGTGAATTTCATGCCAGGAATAACGATCGGTTCAGGCTCAAACATAGGTCCTGGTGTAAATGTTTCAAAAAACATACCTCCAAATGTTAAACTCTTGTTGAAACAAAATATACATATGACAAAAATGATGGGACATCCAAGAAGAAGGAGTGTAACTAATGGTCGAAACCAATAAGGATGAATTTCGAAGAAAATGTCCAAATCTTTGGAATGAAATTCATGGCCAGAATTCTACCTTAAAAGATTTGAAAATCGAAGAAATGCAGATTGATAAATTTCGAGGACATACTCCCAATGCCATAGATTACCTTAGAAGATGTGAGAGAAATGAGGAAGCAGAAAGAACAATATCTTATCTGCTCAAGAAGGGTGAAATCACACCTGAATACGCAAAAAAGCTCTGTAGACAACTTAAAGAGAAGGGAATAAGAAGCTTTGGACCTAAGAAGGAAGATGGATACTATCTTAAAGAGGCAGGAATAGAATAAATATCTTCAGAAAAAGGATATGATGCCTAGATTTATCATCAAAGTAATGAATAGCACTGTCTCGGAAAGTTTATCAAGAGATTTTGTTAGAAGTAGGCCTCCATAATCATCTAAATGATGAGGGATTCACTCAAAAGATAATCACAAGGGAATGATGTTTGAGCTCATCCAATAAATCCAAAAAAGTATCGCGAAGTAGAGACAAACAAAGAAAACAGACTATGCGCCAATTTGCATTTAAATGGCGTAGAGAACCGGCTATCCTACGAGTGGAGAAACCCACTAGAATAGAACGAGCAAAAAGGCTCGGTTACAAAGCTAAACAAGGTTTCGTTGTAGTCAGGGCA
>JAGLGJ010000028.1 GCA_023144075.1 Candidatus Bathyarchaeota archaeon
TGGGCCATAGCTGGTGAGCACACACTAAATAAACTTTAGAAGTTTTTCCTAACAATTTTATCTATCTCAGAATTTGGTGTAGTTAGCGCGCGCTTGTATCGATTCTAAATATGTAAAGCGATAATGCTCAATGCGGTTGATTCAAGATTTTCAACTGTTCCGATAGGTCTTGGAGTTATAGGACCAATCCAATGTGTTTTCCAACCGCCGTTATCTGATTGAGTTTCTATTAATCTTTTAACAAGAATATCCTGCCAATCTGTTTTTCCAATTTTTTTAGCTAAGATTTCGAACAAGCTTATCTTGAATAGTTCTCCTTCAGAAAAAAATCCGAGGTTTGAATCATACATGCTCTCAAGCCTCTGGAAATATTTTTCAGATTTTGGTTTTTTACCACTAAGAGATCTTAAAAAACGTAAGATTAAGCTTAAAAAACCGTTGTTTTCTTCTAAGAGAGAATGGAGTCCCATTAAAGCTATGCAATCGGCTGCTCCACCATCCGCCTCATCACATATTCTCTTGTGATTGAAGTTTTCTTTGTCTTCGATTAATATGCAGAATCTGTCTAGGGCTTTACCTGGTCTGTCTTCAGGTGGTACAAAAAAATCGTTGTTTTCTTTCACTCTTTTAGCCTGTTCATGCATACCTAGAATTGTATAAAGAACATACATTAGATGTTGGCTTTGGGGCCATATCTTATGATCAATCTGAGGATCCAATGTCTCCCAGAACTGGTGAGGATTTGATTCAGATCGTAACTTATCAAGAAATGCTAATCCATTTCTTATTTGTTGATTTTCGATTTTTATTATAGTGGTTTGAGTTCGTTCCTCAGTTAATCTCTTTATCTTTGGTGATGGATGGTATTTTATGTGAGGGTATTTCCAAGGATTAGAAACATCATGACCGAAGTTTTCTTCTTTATACCATTTCCTTAATACCTCGTCTGTGAGTTCAAGCAATTCTACTTTTAGTTTAGGTCCTCTGAGATAGGATCCTATTGTAGTGTAAACGTGATAACAGGTGGCTAATCCTAAGTTTGGTTTATTCCCTTTGAACCTTACTTTTTGTAGTGAGTCTTCTTTGAAATTATTATTTACATTCTTGACACCGTAGGGGTAAATGGGCTTCTTACTGGTTTTGTATTGAACTTTTCCAAAGGTAATGGACTTATCTTGACGAAAAATTTCAGTTTGGTGACCTCCTTGCAATAGGCTTCCTGATGCGGATATTACAAGCTTCGTTAACTTTCCGTCTTCAAGGAAAACAATTATTGGCTCATAATCAAAATCATGTGAGAATAGATAACCAATACCCGGATATGATTTAGTACAATCCTGCTTGTCCCAGCGGAGAAAATATTGTATAGCCTCCATCTTTCCTTTTTTCAGAATGCGGTAATAGAAAGCATCTGGTTTTGGATTAGAACCGTATCCTTTAGGATCATGGATTATAGGAAGAAATTTTCTCGCTTTTCTCTTATTGAAATATGATCTTAGCTTCTTTTCATAATATTCAGAAGGTTTAGACATAGCTTTTTTTGCTGACTTGAGATCGGTCATTCTAAATTACTTGAGGCTTAAGTATGTTATAAGACTGATTGAATACTCTAGCGCGCGCTAAAAGTGTACAGTATTAATAAGCGTTAACACGAACACTTGTTTTTTCGTCGACGTTTTTTTTGAAAAACAATCGACACTTAATAAATATCAAAAACACAGCATCTATATGTAAAGATCCAAAAACAGTTATCCAGAAATTGATTACATTTAATGAGGCGTCAGGAGTTGAAGACCACTAAATCTTCCATCTTAAATGTCCTCTTAATCCTGTTTGTTGTGGTGTTTGTCGGTTACTCGTTTTATGTCTTGGCAAATTTGTCAATGATTGATTATCAAAATAGAGAGCCCACTTCAGAGATTTCTTCAGCTGGTTTAATTCTTGAAGGTGAAGGAATTGAGATCAGTGAGAGATTTTATATTCCCAAAAGAGAATGGATGTTGACGTATGAAGTGTTGGAGCGAAAGTCAGATAGCTTCCAACAAGTAGGCATAGTAATATCCGTTTACTCGATTGATCGAAATGAAATAGTTGAGACAGCTGTTTATGAAGGGATTGGCTCCGACAATATAGTAATTTTTCATGGACCAGGTTACTTCTATCTACATATTACAGGAGTTAACTCATTCTGGAAGATCAAAGTATCCAACTCTTAAAGTGTAAAGAATTATTGATAGGATCCTTTAGCTAGCCAGATGTGTGTCTTTTTTATAAATTGCAGATTGAGATGAAATTATTTTCATACGTGAAAAAAATGACCACCAAGAAAAAATATTTGATTAGGCCTGAAGACCGCTTAGATGATCCTGTTCCAGAGATGGGTGAAATAACAAGACAAATAATAGTAGATGAAAGAACGTCAGGAGCCGAAACTTTAACTTTTGCTTATACCCGAATTGAACCTGTAAAATCAGGCAAAGTTATCGAGAAAAAACATTGTCACCCAAATGCAGAATTGGTGGCGTTTATTGTGTCAGGAAAGGGTATAGTTGAAGTTGAGGATGAAAGATTTGAAGCAAAAGCTGGAGATTCAGTTTGGGTTCCCAAAGGATGCTCGCACTGGTTTATCAATTCTTTTGATGCACCATGGGAAGTAATATTTGCATATTCTCGTCCATCCTTGAAGAAAGCAGGATTAAGAGTTGTAGAATGAGTTATCTAACTTCCTTCTCCGCTTTAGCTAATTCTCATTTAACACATGTTATTCTGGAGCGCGCGCTTGCGTTTATACACAGATGTCTATTATGGGTTTTACATGGTTCTTTTGATGAGCATTCTTCTCGCTAATTCAAACACTCTTTGTGTATGTGTCTCTCCAAACTCGTTCTTTTTGAGGTATGGCTTTGCGAGGTCAAATAATTTCTCATGTTTCATTCGTGGATAATCTCTCACATTACCGTTGTTTTTGAGTATGCTTAATTTGGCGCACGCTGTACTCTAGAGACTCCAGAGATTGCCACAGTTGATACAGGAATTGGGTGGATTATTGTTTAGGAAGTTATTTCTAAACTTCATATAATCTGAGCCTTGCCAAATATGTTTGAAGTCTTCTTCAAAGACATTGCCTAAGATGCAGTCCTTAAATTGGTTCACGGTGAATGGGGGAAAACAACACGGCAAGACATTTCCATGGACAGTTATGTATGTTGATATCCAAGGCCTTTTACATTCTTTCCAAGCATTTGATTTTGGATTTGGCATCTTAAGACTTTGGCTTGGCAATTTATTTCCTGATGCCCTGAATTCTAGATTAAGTTTTAGACTTAGTTCTTCACATCTTTTTAGAATATTCTCATATTCGCTGATTTCAGCTTTGGATCCCATCTGAAGAGATTGGTCTTCAATGGCTAAACCTTTTCCAAAATAAATGAGACGTTGAAGATAGACTTCACTTGCACCTATGTTATGCGCAATCTGAAGCAATGATGGAAGTTCATGTATGGTTTCTTTCATTCCCACAAACCACAAAGATATTCTTGGTGTGTTGAGTTTAGCTTCATTTTTCATATCATTTAGGGTCTTGACATTATCAATAATCTTATCAAGCTGCCCGCAGTTGCGAACTTTGTTATATGTTTGTGGTGTCGCTGCGTCAATTGAAATTCTCAATTCATCTAATCTGGATTTGATTAACGATTCACTCCATACCCGATCTAATAGGGTTCCATTGCTATTAATCGCTACATAGGAGTTTTGACTTTTAAGGTGTATAATCATTTTAACGAGTTCTGCATTGAGTAGTGGTTCACCTACTCCGTGAAGAAAGACTGTTTCCAGTTGTTTAAACTGGTTAGTAATGTGCTGAAACTCTTTGAGAGTTAAGGATCTTTTTGATTCGAGAGGAAAATATGTTCTAGGACATATCTTACAACTAATATTGCACATGTTAGTTGTTTCTATGTAGATGTGTTTAGGGAGATTAGTTGCCTCGATATCTTGAAGTGTTGTTTGGCTCTTAGACGTCTTAGGTATCTGTGTTGATGTATTTTGCATCTGTCCTGTCAATCTTGGAATCCCAACTAGTGCCCGTATTATTAATTGAAATTACCTATTAGTTAATTATAACATTGTTATAAATATTCTTTGTAATGAGAAATCAATAATCTAGTTATTATTTGATATTATTTTGGTTATTTCTAGGAGTAATATTCCATCCTTATTGAAGATAACGTGGTATACGTTTTTATCAACCAAATATTCTATCTTGTCATCAAACCTGCTTACTGGATCTCTCCCAATCCAACCAGTATGATACCATCGCGATTTTGTGTCGACCATCACATATTGGACTCCATGTTGATAGCCAAGATATGTGTTAGATCTACTTGATAGATGAGGGAATATCTCATCATGTGTGGATACGGAGGCTTCTTTAGGAATAAGTGCAATAGCTTCATCAATCATCATATGGTGATTTGTTTTTTCAGGAAAAAGGTCTGATGATGATATGGGCCCTAGATAGATACTTGAAATAACAGAAATAGTTATCATTCCTATCATAAATATTTTCGAGAATTTTTTTATTCTATAGGATATTTTCTTGGCAGAATAGACAGCAGATATGAATAAGAAAGGAATGATGGGCGCTGCATAATGAAAGCGGATGTCATACATTGCTGGAGCATTTGAAAGGATGTTTTCCATAAACCTGATAATCGGAATAGCAAGAATTGAGGGACTAAATAAAGGAATAAAACTTAGTGGAAGCAGTAATTTAATGATGTAACCAAGTGTATCTACACTTGAGATTTCAGAAAAAATATTGATAGGATCCAACATAAAAACTGCGATATCAGCCCAAGTTCTTCCCATATGCGAATATCTTTCTATGAAAACCCATTTTCCAACCCATGGAAGCCCTGTAATAAATGCGTTAGTGAGGAATATCCAGAATATTCCAATTAAAACAGTGATGATTCCCACTCTAACCGTATTAGATTTGACAAGATCCAAAGATGAGCGTACTCTAATTCTTTCGCTAATAATAATGTAGAGTCCCAACCCAATCACTACCAACATGACATCCTCTTTACAAGCCAATGATAAAATTAGAAAAAAGAAATACATACTATATCGCATTTTTTTAAGAAATAGAAAGGAAAATAGCATGAAGCAAGGAACCATGGATTCCGGATGAAAATCATATAGATTTATCCAATGTAAAGATGGATACAAGAGATAAATAATTGACAATACCGTGGCCCATAATCGATTTATCTCCTTTCTAGCTAACAGATAGAGAGGAACCGCTCCCAAACCAATGAATAGTGATTGAATAATGAGTAAAGTCTCTGGATTCTGATACAGATAGTATATTGGAAGTATTAAGAATAAAATTATGTTTAGATGTACAGAAAAAGTACTATAACCTCTACCTTCTAAGGTAACTCCTAGGGCAGTTGTCTCGAAAAAATATCCGTCATTAATAGTGGAAGAAAGAGCTTGATCGAAAATTCCTAAGTCAAATGCTGTAGACTCGTATGTTCTATGTTTGATTATAGATAGGTGAGAGAAAGCAAGAAAATAGATTAAAAAAAGCAATATCATAAGAAAAAGAAATCTATCCTTATTCTTCATCCATTGCCGTAAATTCTTCCTTATCATATCTGATGTAGCAATTCACTTCTAACGACTATATGTAAGACTTGCCTGTCGTGGCGTATCGGCGGTTCTAGAACATATATTTAAAAAAACTAAACTCAAATCTTGTTTAAATTAACATATGCTAATGAGCGCGCATGACCCTGTAATAATTAATTTTTGGTAGCATGCGCTATTATTGCTTGGTTTCGAAGTCATGTTGTTAATGGCTCATATTCTTTTTTGTTCAAGGAGTACTTCGTATGCTTTCCTTACACTTTGCTCCAAGTTGACTTTTACACCAAGCTCCGATAATGTCAATCCGAAACATGTAATCAGTTTTAGAATATGATCTGGTGATATTTGCAAATCGTTGATGGTGCCAAAATGTAAGGCATCCTGTCGGTAAGCTTCCGGAATCACTGAAAGATGGTATCTTTCTCCCATTATTCTTTCAACGTCATCAGGATTGACTCCTGAAGGGTAGGGTAATGTTGTTACTACATCGCTGCAGAATTTGTTTGGTGATGTGCAGCCATCACATTTGGAGCAGTCTGGAAAGAGTTCTAGTCCTAATTCAATCAAACTTGTTCTTAAGGCAAGAGCAGCAATTTCATGAAGTTTGTATGCTTCTTTAATCCCAATTGACAGCATCCATTCGAGAGTGTTTCTTACTGCATGAATAACTATAGTCGGTAGAGGCGGTTCACATTCTTTTGGTATTTTTTCTTTCCAAGGAAGGAGATTGTTGTAGAGACCTAAGATTGGTTCCTTTCTTTTTTGAATAACGTCCCAGCCTCTATCGCTGACTGTTACGAATACTAAACCCACTGGAGAGGCTATACATTTATGAGAACCTGAAAAGCAGAAATCTGCTCCCCAATCATTAACCTTGACTTCCATGCCTCCAAATGATGTGGCACAATCAACAATAAACAAAGCACTAGACTCTTTCCTAACGATTTCCCCAATCTTAGCGATGTTGTTGACAATCCCCGTATCTGTTTCTACATGAACAACTGCAACCGCTTTCAAATCACTATTTCTTTCTAAGAATTCTTTTATTTTGTCTGGATTTATTGGAAGTCGATGATTTTCCTCATAGACTATCGGTTTGCCCCTGTAAGATTCAATCACTTTTGGATAATAATTTCCCCAATAACCATTTGATAAGACAAGAACCTTCTCTCCAGGTTCAATTGAATTGCTTATTATTGCATCGAAAGCTAATCTCATAGAGCCTGTGAGGCAAACTACGGGATTTTTTGTTTGAAAAACCTGTTTCAACATCCCTTTTGTTTCATCAAAATATTGGTGAAATTCTTTTGTTTGGAGGTTGAAACGTCCAATCATGGATCTAATCGTCTTGGCATCTGTATCTGAAACTCCTGGCAGGGCATTTACATATCTATCAAAAAAATTATCTCTTGGCATAGAAATATTCCTCTGATTCTTTGTGCCAGATGGTTTTTCTTGTATATCAAGATAAGCATTAAAACGATGTTCAAGCGTTTGTTAGTGATTTCTTATTTGAAGATGTTTTTTGTTTCCAAATATATTGAATGGATACATTACTAGAAAGGACGCTATTAATGATAACCCAGCCATAAAATAGAAAGAATGGTAATTGTTGTCTGTAACATCTAAAATATAACCTGCCCCCAAGGGACCAAAAATTATGGCCAAATTCAGGAAAGTGTTCATAACACCGAAACCTAAAGCTCCTCTCTCAGATCCTACCATGCGTCCAGCAAGAGCGAATGTGGCGGGTGGAACGAAAGAAACGAAAAGTCCTAAGATGAACGCTGCGGGAAAGAAATAGTTTGTTGGTAAATAAGGAAATACTAGAAAAATGAAGAATATTGAGAGACAAGAGTAAAAGATCAAACGTTTTCTATCTCCCAATTTATCTGAGATCAAACCTGTTAGAGGTTGCATGAAAGCACCAAACATTAGCATACTTGCCAGAAGATCTGATAGATTTTCACTGAGATCATAATATCTTATGAAAATCGTTTTACCCCATGTAGTATACGCTAGGGCTGCCATGTTGAATAAAGCCCAAGATAACCCGAGGATCCAAATTTCATTATTCTTAAGAGATTTAGAGCTAAAACTTGGAGCGATTTTTTCACGATTTTCTTTCGCCAATATTATACAAGCTAACAAAGCTATGATGTAAACTATCACAGTAATTATGATGGAAAATCTCCAACCATAGTGATTCGCAAAAAAACCGAGACTGTTAAAGGCTGCTGCTGTTGCTGCGGGCATACAAAAACCGAATATCCCCATAGCGAATCCGAGCTTGGATTTTTCGAACCATTGAAAAAGAAGTGTTGATGAAGAAACGACCGCCAAAGCTCCGCCAACACCTATAATTAAACGAGAAACTTGCATTAAAAAAATCGAATTTGAAAAAGAGAATGTCAGTGATCCAAATATGCATACAAGAAGTCCAATAATAAGTAATGGTCTAACACCATACTTCCAAGATAGTAATCCTCCAAGAATTGATATCAGAATACCTGGGACCGCAACAAACCAAACAAGAGTGCTTGCCATTGTAAAAGTAAGAGAAAATTCCTCTATCAAAACAGGTAAAATAGGTGGTATGGCCTGCAATGAAAAAATAAAGGAAAACCTTGTTAAAAAACTGACTAGTAAAGCTCTAGTCCTATTGTTTTGTTCGCTATACAATGCTTCTCACTTAAGTGTTAAAATCATCTCTACCTTGGCAAATTGAAACAAGTACTTATTGACGCTATCCAACTCTAATAATAAGATAAATATCTCATCAAATAATTAGGCACGATATCAATTCATGATCTCAAATACTATTATGCCCAGAACTAGAAAAATCACGCCTACTAGTACTGCTATCATTAATGCCTTCTGGTAGATAGGCGATATCTTCTGTGGTTTACCCATCCTTATAGACCACGTCAAGCATGTCGAATTCGGCTTTTGCAAAATCAGGCATAGATTGCTTAAACTCATCTAATAATCTAAGACGTTCCTCATTCAGTTGTGATTGATTCTCCATAAAATAGACCTCGATATTTCTATATCTTCATCTTGTTCTAATACAAGTTAATGTGAGTTTCAATATTTACCCAAGAATAAGCATCTAACATTGGATCATATTTATGGATCCAATTGGATCTAATTAGATTATGTTTAGACGAAATAATCACCGGATAGAAGTAATCTGTAAACAAAGAACGCGAGGACTCACAATAGATCAGATAAATAGCGCTCTAAAAGAACAAGGTGAAAACATTCCAAGGAGTTCGATTGGGTATTATGTAAATAAATATTGTGATGATATGGATGGAAAACATGTCAAAACTAATCGTGTTGTGAAAAAACGAAAACCTCCAACTCCTGCAAGTTCTGAATTTGATAATGCCGTTCCTAGGACACTATTGCTCGGGGTACCGCCTCAGACGATTTCGAGAAAGAGCCGGTCTATGAATGAAATCTTAGAAAGAGAAAAGCGCGCGCTCGAAATAGGTAAATTTCTAGATGTGGCTTTAATAAATTTGTTTGAAAACGATCCTGATATTTTGTCTAAGAGATTGGACATTTTAGTTAAAATCATATTTTTGGAACCATATCTAAGAATCGATGTTGAAGACTTAATCGATAAAGTACACATTTTATTAACAAGAAGTAAAAAATAAAAAACGGGTACACGTCTCCAAGAATAATATGATGAGTATTCCTCCTCGAAAGTGAATATGAAAAATAGGAAGAACCCATATGATTTCTACAGGTGATGTTCTTAATAAACTGAGAAAAAAGGCTAGACCTGACCAATTGAAAGGAATGGCTAGATACGGAATAGTCATCGAAAAAAGATTAGGAGTATCAGTTCCCGAAATGCGCAGGTTGGCGAAAGAACTAGGTAAAAATCACAAGCTTGCGCTCAGTTTATGGAAAACAGGTATACCTGAAGCAAAGATCATCGCAGCCATGATTGATGAACCTGAAAAGGTAACAGAGAATCAGATGGAAGATTGGGTTAAAGACATCAATTCTTGGGATGTCTGTGATCAAGTATGTATGAATCTATTCGAGAAGACCCCTCTAGCTTGGAAAAAAATTCGTGACTGGTCAAAGAGAGAAGAAGAGTTCGTCAAAAGAACAGCATATTCTTTGATCGCTTGTTTAGCATGGCATGACAAGGAAGCAGATGATATGAAGTTCATCAAATTACTTCCTGTAATCGAATTTGGAGCTACCGATGAACGTAACTTTGTAAAAAAAGCTGTTAATTGGGCTCTACGAAACATCGGAAAAAGAAATCGTAAATTAAATAAAGCTGGGATCAATGCTGCTAGGAAGATTGGCCGTATAAACTCTAAAGCAGCAAGATGGGTTGCATCCGACGCGATAAGAGAACTCACCAGCGACGCCGTTAAAAAAAGGCTCAAGAAATAGATTGTTAGTTTTCTCGTGCTTTATGAAAATTAATGTCATGGGGTAAATGCTCGAAAAATCTTGAGATAACTATTTTATATCGGACCGCGTAGCAACATCGTAAGTAATCTCAAATAAAAAGTGGTGAAAATTTAATGGCTTTATGTCTTTCAGGAGGCGGTTATTATCCAACATACCCTGCCCCTTATCAATCATATCCTCAAGCGTATAATCCGTACTATTATGAGCCAAGTCTTTTCAGCGTTCAATATAAGATACCTGCAGGAGTAGGCGGTTTACAAAGATACGAAATAAACGTTCAAGCCTTTAATGAATACGAAGCTTTTCAACAGGCAATTCGCTACATGCCACCATACTCTCAAATAACCAAGATCAGACGCATGGCAATGCATCCGCACCCGTAAATTGTGGTTTAA
>JAGLGJ010000029.1 GCA_023144075.1 Candidatus Bathyarchaeota archaeon
AGATTGCATTCTGGGGCATATTTCACAACCTCTCGAACTACTGAGGTGATTATCTTAGCATTTCCTAGAGCTAGATCTCTTCTCGAGGTATTTGGTTTTCGAGGATAGCCTGCTGTGATAATAACAAGTTCTGAACCAGCCATATCTGCAAAATCAGAGCTACCTTTGATAACCCCATCAAAGCCAATAGATGGAGAAGCTTGTGTGATGTCCAGTGTCTCCCCTTGGGCAAGTCCTTCCTGAATATCTACCATTGTAACGTCAGAAATACCTCTGTGCACAATGCTTAACGCACAAGCACTACCAATTTTGCCAGCACCGACTATCGTTATCAAACCGGAATCACTCTATTTATCATATTCACTTTCAAACAATTTTGTTAAACAGCGTGAACCTAATAATATTGAATATTTATGCTTTAAAAGAATCATCGATCACTGATTATAGCGAGCGCAAACTTTCAGAGTAATAACTGAAATCTAATTGATTTCAATATTTCATCACAAAAAATCTCATCACCAACCTCTAATTCAAGTTCCCCAATTCTTCTGGGAATTATTTTAATATGTGGATCATTAAGATACAGTCCAATTCCTTTGTAATAGTCTCCTTTAATTACGGGCTTAGAGTTTAAGCAAAAAAAGTGTATGTAGCCTTTTCTCACAAAATCTATTTGAATTGATCTTTTCAAACTTTCTAGAATTTCCTTTGGGACATTTTTACAGGGTGTCCAAAATGCTCCATGGCCATAATGCGGCAGACCGCCTTCTAAAAATAATTGTAAATCATCAAATTCTAGAGCTAAAGGGGTCGAGAGGATTGGAGCTTTTAAATTGGGAGTCAACAATGCATAACGATCAGATTTCATTTCTACTCTGAACGAGTTTGGATTGTTCTTTTTTCCAGAATATTTTATCAAACTAAATTTTGGATCTATTGGATAAGCTCCTCCAGCTCTCAATCGATCGTCTAAAGGCCTCACTTCAAGATGCATGTGAAGATCGGTCCAAAAATCAAAAAAAGGGCTCCAGACGAATTGACCGATTTCATCGCCAAGATTAAGATGATCTCCTATTTGCACAGCTGGCTTGACATGCAAGATCTTAACACATGTCTCACGATTACCTGACTTTATCGCTAAAAAATAATCCTCCATCAGTTTGAGCTTTCGAGCTTCGATTACGGTTCCTTCAACTGGGCTACATGCAGAGGTAACTCCTCTCTTAGGATAGATGTCGATGGAGGACAATTGTTTATGAGAATAATAGGGGCTATTTGTAAATGAAAAAAACCATTCGTAATCTGAGTATAATTCTATACCATGACTCTCAGCGATGTTTATCACAGTATTCACATGTAGAATTGGCTTCTATGTATAACGCATGTTAACCCTAAAAAGAAAAAAAGGGGATTTAGGGGTTGATCAGCCAAAAATACCCGTTATCGCGCCAAATCCAGCTAGCATTGCTATTCCCAAAGCTGCTAGGATTAGTCCAACAATGACTAGGACAATCACGAGTATTATGGCTAAAACTAAAGCTTTCATCCATCCTGTATCGAAGAAGTGTCTTATCAGTGCAAGCCAGACTATCAAAGTTATAATAAATCCGAGTAACCCATGAACCCATGTTCCAAGTATCGTAGCGATGATTATCCCTAGTGCGACTATCCAAATGGAGTCTGTGAACTTTGCTTTCTCTTTTCCAACCATTGACCGGCCAACAAGCCAAAGGACGGGAGCGACTACGATGATTCCCACGATTATCTGTATCAATAGACTCCATAGATTTATTCCGTTCATAGTATTTCCCTTATCTGTAGATTTCTATTAAGATATAAAATTAATTCATTATCATGATCTTTTGAATAGATTCAACTTATCATGTCAGTTAATCTATTCTTTCTAATGCCTTCTTTGATCTCGAGAGCTATCCTCCGCCCATTAGACATAGGTTTAGAGAATATGTAAGATGAATATGGGGATCCCTCTGGGTATAGGTTTGTTCCAGCTACAATTCGAGCTGAGACTTCGAAAGTAATGAATTCTAAATCATTAGTGCATATTGTCTCTAAGCAGAAAGGACCAATCATCCCTGGTGGAAAAAGTCTAACAGAAGACTCTGTGACTCTTCTACCCATGTCTAAAACCTTAGGTAGAAGTGACTCTCTAAGAACCACTGGCATATTCCCTGTCACAACATATGAGGGTTCTATTTTCGATCTAGCAAGATTTGGGATACGATAAATATCGTCGATATTACTCTCAACTCTTCTATCTATGCCAAGAAGTTCAACTCTCCCCTCCGCTGCTTTCACTTCTCCTTCAAACATAACTGAATAGAAATAGTGAGGATAATAGCGGACTCCGACAATGATTTCTTGTATTGTAACTCCTCTTAAATCGTCTTCTGTTAATGCTCCATTTTTAATGCGTTTTTCAATTTGATTTTGATAATTCTCTTCAGAATCAACTACGAAGAATCCTTTTCCACCTCTTGCTCCATGAAACTTCACAATACAAGGGCGGTCGATCTTGGAAGGATCCGAATACTCATTAGGGACTTTTATTTTGGAGTCTTGTAGCCATGATCTCATCTTTCGTCTATCTCCCTCAAACTCCAAAGCATTTCTATTTCCAAAAATTGGAATCCTGAATTCCTTTTGCAGATTCTCGGGTCCGACGTACTCAACAAAAGAACCATGGGGAATAATGATTACATTGTTTTGAAATAATTCATTCTGAAACTTTTGATCGATCAGGTCTAGATATTTATCGACAATGATGTATTCGTCTGGTTTGCCAAATGGAAATGCTTCATAAATGGCTCGCCTATCTTCGGTAGTAATTCCAACAGTTCTAAATCCTTCTCGACGGGCGCCATGAAAAATCTGGAGTGCCGAATGTGAGCATATAGTCCCTATTTTGATCTTTTGTTGATCGTATTTTTTCAAAACCTCGAGAATTTCAGCTTTTTCGATCATGTTACTATTTCACTTAACCTTTTTAATCGCCTGGCATTGGAGACTTCTCGTGCTATTCTCCTACCCGTTGTCATATTCTCTCCATAATACCATTTTGAATATGGACTTGTAGTAGATATTATCGGTGAACCGGGGACCCTTGGGGATACGTCAAAAATGCAAATTTCAAGATCTCTAGTTATCGCACCTTGTAAGGCGAACGGGCCAATCATCCCAGGCGGGTACTCTTTCTTACAAATATCTACAAACTTTTCCCCGATATCGTAGACTTTTTCAAGTTGAGATTCTCTCAGAGTCGCACCTTCATGGCCAACTTCAATGTTCTGGACAACAGATTTTAGTTCTAATTGATCTCGTGCTGGTAGAGATAGAATTCCATCAAGGTCTGTTTGAATTCTCCTATCAATCCCTAGGAATTCCAACCGTTTCTCTATTGAAGAATTAAAATAGTTAAAATTGAATTTGGCTCCCATAACAAATTCTTCGATTGTGGCTTTTTCAAGTTCATCTTTTGAGATTACGCCACTATTGATTCTAACTTCAGCTTTATTCCAGTAGTCTTTAAGGCTAGATGCATAGAAGAATGCCCTCTCAATTTTTCTTCTAGCTTCAGGAACCTTAACAATAACAAGACGATCAATTTCTTCAGGAGACTTAAAGCTCTTCGGTGTTCTGATTCCTGCCTGTTCCAACAGATATATCTGGTTACGCGGAACATCTCTCTCTTCAGATCTTAACAAAGATCTACTTCCAAAGATAGGTATCAGAAATCTATTCTCAATATTATCGTATCCAACATAGGTTGAAAAAGATCTATTTGCTACGAAAATAACATTTAGGGAACGTAATTCTTCTTGAATATCACTATTGACCATATCTGAAAATTTTTCAAGAATTATTGTTTTACTAATGATCCTACTGTATCTTAGATAGGTCTTCTCTCGACCTCTCTGACAGACCACAACTGTCTTTAATCCCTCTTCTTTTGCACCATCGCAAATATCCAGAGCAGAATGACTGCCAATAGTGCCTATCATGAGGCTCTTTTCATCATATGTTTGAAGAATCTTTCCAATATCTTCTTGAGTTATCAAGGTGACATCGCTCTACATTTGAATTCATTAGCAGACTTAAGCTCTCTTCTATAAATTGAATAGGTGTAAGTATTTGAAAATTGACTGTGATACGAACAGATTTGAATGCATAAAATATTCAAAAAAACAGTGACTAGAATAAAACAATAAAGAAAAAAAATCTTCCACTTCATTTATTATGTCGGTATTACCACCGCTCTAATGGCTTCACCTTTTCTGACAAGTTCTAGCCCATCGTTTATATTAGGAAGTGGAATTCGATGACTAATGAGAGGATTTAATCTAAACTTTCCTTCTCTTAGAAGTTCTACGACTTCAATAGTCTCATGTTTTGAACTTGCACGCGAGCCAAGAATCTGGCGTTCCCCTACAATTAGCTTTCGAGGATCCAGCAATAGTTTATCATCGGAATAGCCAATGAATATTAGTTTTCCTCCTCTAGCCAATATTTTCAGTGAGTTATACATCGTCTTTTTAACGCCTACAAATTCAAACACCAAATCAACTCCTCTGTCGCCTACTAATTTCCTAATTTCTTCAGAGAGATTATTTGTTAATGAGTTGATCGTACAATCCCCTCCAAGTGACTTACCAATTTCGAGTTTTCTATCATTGATATCTACTGCTATTACCCTTGCACCATTTAATTTAGCCATCTGAAGAGTGCATAACCCAACTCCTCCACAACCCATTATCACGACTATATCGCCAATTCTTACTTTTCCCACCTCTCTAACTGCATGAAATGCTGTAGAACCCGCATCACCGAGTATTCCGGCTTCATAAGGTACTTCGGGTGGCAGCTTAACGATGCTCCTTCCGGGAGCTTTAGCATATTCAGCGTATCCTCCATCAACAGTGAAGCCGAACTGTTGAAAATTAGGACTGACACATAGGCTTTCTCTACCACGTCGACAATAGTAGCAATCACCACAACTAAAATAGAAATGAATCAGTACCCTATCACCAACGATAAGATCTGATACATCTTTTCCGACCTCAACAATATCTCCAGCAGCTTCATGGCCCATTATCTGCGGAATCTTTCCTGGCTTGAGCAAACCCTCGTCTATGAAGTGGATATCTATTCGACATATTCCACATACTTTTATCTTTACAAGAACCTCCTCTGGTGAGATCGTAGGTATGTCTACTTCTTCTACTCGAAGAGGGTCACCAACCCTGTAAAATCTCGCAGCCTTCAAATCAGATCAAGAACAATCGTTAAACAGTCAATGAATAAAAACATCTGGATAAGAATCAGAAAGTTAGCAAGACTCATTAATCGTCAAATAAAATACTCTAGTCCATAGATTGGCTGATAGAGACTTAAGATGTGATGGATTATGGATTCAGACAAAGAGAAAAAGATGGAAAAAGCTTACCAATCAGGATTCAAATATGAAAGAGATTATGGTAGTTGTCCACAATGTACATTCGCAGCTGTACGCGAAATTCTAGGAAAAGAAAGCAAAGAGATCTTTAAGGCCATCGATGGATTGGCAGGTGGATTAGGAAGAACAACTAACGGAACATGTGGTGCTCTCACAGGTGGAGTTGCGGCAATAAGCCAAAGATACGGTCGAGAAGATTTTCCAAACTTGGGACAAAGAGAGAAATGTATGGCGCTTACCAAGAAACTGCATGATCGTTTCATGGAAGAGTATGGAAGTGTAATCTGTAAAGATGTCCAGACTAAGATTATGGGTAGATCTTATGACTTCTGGAACCCAAAAGAGCGTGAAGAATTTGACAAGGCGGGAGGACATACGGAAAAGTGTCCAGATGTTGTAGGTAAGGCTGCGAAGTGGACTGTTGAGATATTAATGGATGAAACATAGTTTTTTATGAAATTTTAATATAATTTAGAGTTTAGTGTGCAACTTTTAATTTGAGTTTATGTAATGGAGACTTTTGAATATAAGATTCCTTTTGGAATAACTTCGGCACAAGTTTATTAATGATTTATATGAGCCAATAAGACCCAAGGTTTTCACATGTTTGAAATCATACTCGATTCACTTCTTCAAACTCCCTTGCAGGAGCAGAGGACTGAGATCTGTGAGCGTAAAGGTCTCGGCCATCCGGATACAATATGCGATGCAATAATGGATGAAGTATCAAGAGCACTGAGTCTTGAATATTTGAAAAGATTCGGATCAATAATGCACCACAATATAGACAAAGGTCTCTTAGTCGCAGGGGATGTCGAAGTAGCATTTGGTGGAGGCAAAGTTGTAAAACCAATGCTTCTGATATTTGGCGATAGAGCAACCTTTACAGTCGGTTCTGAGACAATACCTGTAGAAGATATCACCGTAAAAACAGCTAAGGAATGGATCACAAAGAATCTTAGACTAGTAGATCCTGACAACCATGTAAAATATGATGTCGAACTAAAACGTGGTTCTCAAGCACTTACAGACATATTCCAGCGTAAAGAGAAGTATCTAGGTGCCAATGATACCTCAGCCGCTGTTGGCTTCGCACCTCTCACACCGACCGAACAAACTGTTCGCGACACAGAATTCTATATCAATAGTCAAGAGTTCAAGAAGGAGTTCCCAGAAACAGGAGAGGATGTAAAAGTAATGGGACTACGTAAGGATAATGCGCTCGATCTTACTATTGGAACGGCTTTCGTGGACAGTCATATCGATAGCGAGAGTAAGTATTTCCGATTGAAAGGAGAAGTTCTAGAGAAAATTAAGCAATATGTTGGATCAAAGGTTGATATGAAGATAAGTATAGATCTCAATACTGCAGATAGGCCAGGGCGTGGAATTGGAGGTATGTTCCTAACGATTTTAGGTACATCTGCTGACGGCGGCGATTGTGGCCAAGTGGGCAGAGGTAATAGAGTTAATGGGATAATCCCGTTAAATAGACCAACCTGCTCTGAAGCAGCATGCGGGAAGAATCCGGTAAGTCACGTTGGGAAGATCTATAATATTCTAACCTACAAGATCGCCGATGAAGTCTATAGCAAAGTCCCTGGAATAAAAGAGGTATACGTCTGGTTGCTCAGTCAAATCGGTCGACCAATAAATGAACCAAAAATTGTCTCAACTCAACTCATACTTGAATCAAATACCTCTATGAAGGACGTGGCTAGATCTGTTGAGGAGGTAATTCAAGGAGAGTTCGACAGACTTGATGTCTTCTGCAATGACCTAGTATACGGAAAAGTAAAACTGTGCTGAACGAACATTAGATCCAATAGGGGATCTTATAAATGCAAATGATATAGATTGGATAAGACTATCTTTTCATAACCTCATTCAAAACGAGTTGACAACTCCAGTATTTTGAACAATATACGGTACAGTATTCTGGGTCAGGTCCATTGCATTCACTATCATTCTTGTATGCCTTTAGGTGAATTCCAAAATCATGATTGTTCGTATTTTTCTGGTTCGGTTGAGTATTCTTTCTATGCCAGTCACCAAGGATTGGAGGACTAGTGAACATTTGACAAGCAGGATGATCCCTGCTTACTTCTGTCTCTGTTTTTGGACAGAATCCACTCCTACATTTACTGAAAGTTTCACACTCGCTACATTTCTTTCCGGTATTATCGGAAACCAGACTTACCGACTGGTTGAACCTAAAAGATTTATTAGCCGTTCAAAATCCTCCTTAGGCATAGTGAGGCTAAATTTTCATTATAGAACTTCTTTAAATGAAAATGTCAAGTGGGCGACTGTTCAAGAAAATTTGTTGAGCTCTTCTTGAGTTATTTGTAGGCTGTTTTATCTTATGAACTCATTCAATATTGATCGTTTGAAGAAAAATTGGCGAAATAAAGTCTCTCTCTTACCTAAAGGTATCACTATACTTAGTAAGTCTCTTAATTATTTGTTGCGAGTAGCAGTTCTATTTTTTGTCTTAACTTTTATCGTTTCTTTGTTTCTTGGTTTGGCGTTAATGTTTAGTCCTGAAGGCAGCCAATTCAGTTTTTCAAATATTGAAAATCTTCCGTTTGGCTTTCTGACACTTTTCATTGTAGCATTACCAGTGAAAACCACGTATGGAACAATTTTTATTTTAATATGGATAATCTACGCACTATGTTTCATCATTTCTTGGAAAACAAATGTTGGATTCATAAAAGCTGTAAGGAAAACATTCGATAGTAAATCCCTACTGGAAAATAAGAATTTTCTATTTATGTTTCCCGTGATTTCTAGTTCTCTACTGGTTCTAATTATCTTGGTTCAAAGTCTGCAGGAGACAGTAGGAGTGCCGACAGGTTCGATAGATTTCGATAATACCTATAGAGGGCTTTTTGAGTTAGCGTATTCCCCGCTCTTTGAAGAAATTATGTTTAGAATATCTCCCTTTGCGGTCTATTATGCTATACTTCTAATATTTAATCAAGCACGGTGGCAGATCTGTAGTTTAGGTATTTACATCAAGTTATTCTTTACAGCAGTTTTGTTTCCCGAGAGAATGAAGAAAAGATTAGGTCTTCCTCAAATTGAAAATGTTGGAATAAGAAAAGGAATAAGCAATGGGGAATGGCTGATGACCATCTTAACTTCAACAATGTTCGGCCTTGCCCACTATGTATCAGGTTCCGGCTGGGAGATTGGTAAGATCACTTCTTCTTTCTTAGCTGGATTTGTATTCTGCTTAGCATATCTTGCATTCGGATTCCACGCACCGATTTTATTGCACTGGTTTTTCAACTATTACTTCTATGTGTATGAGGTTGCTACTCAAAATTACCATGGTATCTTTGAAAATATCGAAAGTATAATTGATTTCACAGTCCAGATATTAGGTCTTTCAATAATTCTCTTTCTTCTGACATATCTCATACTAAAACTATATCGCGACTCTATCTCATCATCTGATACAAAAAGTATTGAATCAGACCCAACTACGGATTTATCATCCAACGATAAAATAGAGAATTCAATCTGAGGTGTAATCATGACAGCGGATCAATTAATTTTTCTTGGAACAGGTGGAGGACGATTTTCGATGATTACTCAAAAAAGGAGAACTGGTGGTATCAGATTAATCGGCTCATCAAATATCCAAATAGATCCTGGACCTGGGTCAATCGCTTATTCTCACCAATTAAATATCGATCCATCGAAAGTTGATTCATTGTTAATCTCACATTGCCATCCAGACCATGATAATGATGCCGAAATATACATAGAAGCAATGACTAATGGCGGAACAAAGAAAAGAGGTACTCTGATAGCTCCAAAGGGAGTTATAGAAGGAAATGACATTTGTGAAGTTCGTATTTCAAATTATCACAAAAACCAACTAGCCAAGGTGATTAAGGCAGAAATTGGGAAGACGATCATATTAGAAAATGCAAAGATCGAAGTTGTTAATGCAAAGCATCAAGATCCAGACACCGTAGGTTACAAGTTAAGTCTGGAATCTATTGATCTTGGATATACATCGGATACAGAATACTTTTCAGGATTAGGTAGTCAATTCAAAGGAGTGGACACACTTCTTGTTTGTGTACTTCGACCCAGAGATGTTCCAATTAAAGGCCATCTCTGCACAAATGACGTGATCAAAATTTTAGATGAGGCTAAACCAAAACTTTGCATCCTAACAGGATTTGGCATAAGAATGATATATGCGAATCCAGATCGCGAGGCTAAATTTATAGAACAGGCATCAAAAATAAAAACAATTGCTGCCAGAGATAATATGGTGCTTAAACTTGTAGAGTATAAAACGCAAGATAATAGAGATAGCCTATCAAGATTTCTTAATTAGTACACGATTAAACACTTATAGTGTTTGGAAATCTTTTTGAAGTTATCATGATAAAATGGGCTGACCTAGATTGCTAGCCCGTGCTAGTGGTGACAATTTTGGGAATCAATGAAAAATCTAATCTCTCAAAGACATACAAACCTTCTGAGACGGAGGACAAGTGGCAAAAAATCTGGAGCCAATGGGAAATATACAATTTTGATCCTAATGATCTAAATCGACCAACCTATAGTATCGATACTCCTCCACCATATCCTA
>JAGLGJ010000003.1 GCA_023144075.1 Candidatus Bathyarchaeota archaeon
TGCATCTTCAATTGTTTCAAGTTCTGTTTCAGGAGTTAATTCTTCTTTGTTTTCTACTTCTTTTTGATGTAGGATGTCTTGAAGGTCTATTCCGAAGATGTTTTTGGCTATTGATTTTAGTGATTCGAGTTTTGCTTGTTTGATTAGGTCGTTCTGGTTGGGGTTGATGGTTGTGCTGTTTAGGTATGGTTCACATTCTTTGTACATGTTTCTCATATCTTCAATCATGTCGGGTGGGAGGATGCCTTTGTTGGTTGAGTATCTGGCTTCGATGTCGCCTTTGTGGCCGGCGATGAATTGTAGGTAGGGATGGCTGATCTTGTTTTTTGATTCAGCTATGATGAGTTGGGTTTCTGCGTATGCTCTTAATACGTAGGGTCTTTTGTATACTCCTGCGGCTCTCATGTATTTTCGGATGAAGTGAGTGATTTTTCGGGTCATAGCGAATTCTTTCTCAGCAGCACCTGGACGGTCATGTCCGATTAATGGAGTTTCAGGAGAAAGTTTCTCTTCATTCCTCATTCTTTCTTCTAGATACTCTCTTAGATAGCTGCATCCTTCTTGAGATAGAAATGTGAAGTATTTGATTCTGGTTTTGCTGAGAGGTGATCTTATTGAAACCATTGTTGGAATTTTCTCAAAAGTGACTTCGTTGTCTTGAATTTTCATTTCAGGCAGGTCTTTTAGTGTTAATCCGTCTGTGCCGTCGTGGTTTCCAATACTTTCTGGTCTTAGATCTGCAAAAGCCATCAAGGCTATTGCTACACGAATTCTTGAGGGGGTAGTTCTAAATATTTTAGCTAATTCTATTTGTGTTGGAACCTGTTCGTTTTCGATTGTTGGGGTTGCATTGGGATTGCTGACTTGTATTTTTCTCATTAATTGGATATTGTTGTATCGAAGCCATGACCTTAGAGTCTTTAGTAGATCTAGAATGTATCCTGGGGATTTGTTTTCAGATTCTAGTTTGGTGACCATGTCGTCTAATGAATCTTGAAACTTTTTCAGGTCCTTTTTAGCAGATGCAACCAAGCCATTTGGCGTTGTGGATAATAATTCGCATAGTTTGCCGAGTCTTCTGAGGGAGACTTCTGCTGTAATAGGGCTGCCACGTCGTACTCCTCTGAGCCATCGAGCAACATCTTCATCCTTTTGTAAAATGGAATATTTGGTTCCTTTTTGAGCCAAAGCTTTTCAAGAGAATATTGTAGACCAAAAATATAAGGATTCGCACTTAGTTGTTGGTGGACCGGGCGGGATTTGAACCCGCGACCTTCCGGTTTCTCGGTCATACATGCGAACCGGACATTCTTTGGCCAAATGTATACCAAGCTGAACTACCGGCCCTCGATGTTTTTGGTTTCCTTTGGCCAGCATCCCTGAAGAATACAATCTTTGGAAAATAAATTCGTTGGTTAATCTTCTAAACTAACGTAGATTCAAAAAAAGCTATCTCTTTTCAATATATATTCAATAGATATTGGGGGGATTGTTGATTCAACATGTCTAGACCTTATGTTATTCTGGGGGGATTTATGAGTGTGGACGGCAAATCAGCCCCAGCCAATAGAAAAGGCAGAACTTTTACACCATTGCTTAACGAGAAATTGTTATCGAGACTACATAAGATTCGGGCCGGCGTTGATGCTGTTCTGGTAGGTGCTGAGACAGTAATCGAAGATGATCCCAAACTTACGGTCAGGGCAGTCCAAGGAAATAATCCACTCAGAGTAGTCCTTGACAGTCTTGTTAGAACATCATTAGATTCGCACATCTACAAAACTGAAGATTCTCGAACAATTTTGGCTGTCTGCCATAATGCTCCAGAAGATAAGATTTTACGACTAAAAGAGAAAGGCGTTGAAATCCTAAATTTCGATTGTGATAGAAGAATTCCATTGAGAGATTTGCTTGACATTCTTTATCATAAAGGTATTAGTCGCTTACTTGTGGAGGGCGGTTCAGAAGTCAGATGGAGTTTCATAAAAGAGAGATTGGTGGATGAGATCTTCGTATGGATAACACCATCGGTATGGGGAGGTCGAAAAGCACCTACGATGGTCGACGGTGACGGTTACCTTGAGCGAGATCATTCAATTAAACTTAAACTAAAGAACTCAGAAATAATTGACGACACAGTCATCTTAGAATATCATGTCTTGTAAAACTAGACTAACTTAATTTACCGATATTCTAATATAATCAATAATTTTAGCGGAGAAGATTTCTAAAACTCTTCAGATCTCCACAACTACATTTCACAAGCTCCTCAACCTTTTTTATCGCTTCACCATTTTCAATAGAATTAGAGGCTATTTCATAACCTTCTTTGAATGAGTTAGCGACATCTCCAAGATACAATATCGCAGCTGCATTTACGATGATAAGATCCGTTCTACTGCTCCGATCTTTGCCGGAAAGAACATTCAACACTACCTTCGCATTTTCGAAGTGTGTATCTCGCGCAATTATCTCTTTTGCATCTCCCTTCTTTGCACCCAGATCCTGGTGACTGACGCTATAAGTCTCAACTTTGCCATTAGGAAATAATTCAGAAACTATTGTCTTCCCTAAAGTTGAAAACTCATCAATTCTTATGCTTTCATCCTCTCCATAACCAAGTGGAACTAAAGCCCTCTCATATCCAATTATCGAAAAAACCTCAGCGATTAGTTGAGTCTGAGGTACAGAGATCCCTCTGACCTGACGTTTTGTCGAAAATGGATTTAGCGATGTAGCGATCATAAGTCTTAGTGACCCCATCAATGGAAAAAATATTGGTGCAGAAGGATAGTTACGCAGATCAACGAGTGACTCCATCCAAGGATAAACATTTCCCGAATCCCAGACTGCCGTTCTGATCCTTTCAACACAATCCTTTACTACATGAGGGTGTGCATCCACATTTATTCCCATAGTGATTGCTAGATCTGTTGCACCAGTCTTTGAGCTGAAAGCTTTAGCCCCACTTTTAACAGCAAAAGCTCCTGCAGAAGCCGCCAACAAAACGGCAGGAGTTGTAACATTAATTGTTTTCAAAGTATCCCCACCAGTACCTCCAGCTGCCACAACAGGTTTCTTCAACAATAGATTGAGTTGCACACGTTTTGTCGCCTCCATAGCAGAGTTCATGGCCGCAAACTCATCGATAGTCGGACCCTTAGCGGTTAGACTTCCAAAGAAGCTAGCCATAAGGACGGGAACAGCATCATCCTTTTTCTCAATCATCTTCAGGATCTTAGTTGTAGCCATCATTACATCATTGTACGATAGACCGTCTCCGCTGACAGTTCTCTCAATTATGGAAGACCACCACGAATACTTCTTCGGATATTTTGGTCTCTCAGAAGCTAATTTTGTATCCTTTCTACGTACCACTATAGGCCAACCTTTGTTTATCTCGAAATTTCTGAAGATCTTATTATTGATTACTTAAAAGACAGTATCTACCAATATTCGAGTAACAGTGTCCATATACGATATTATTATTATTCTGAAGCGACAAAATCTCTCCTATGTTTGCATTCATAGCAAGTTATTAATTCAGGCAATTTTTGGTTTCACCTAAATGATCATTATAATAGAAAAGCATCCAATCCTAGAGTAATAGGAAACAAAATATTGCCCATTGATAGAGTTGAAGTCAATTATGAGTGAGCTAACATCTAGTTTAAGTAAAAAGTGTCTAATGGCAAATATGACTTGGAAAGAAGTTGAATCAACACTTTCTAAAAGCAAGACTGTAATCATTCCCTTTGGTTCGACTGAGGAGCATGGATATCATCTTCCATTATCGACGGACTATTTTGTGGCTTATGAGTTGGCGAAACTCATAGGTTCGAAAATCCAAGTTTTGGTTGCTCCACCAATATGCTATGGAGTTTGCCGAAGAGGCACGTTTTTTCCAGGAACAATAACAATAAGCATCGATACATTGAGATCATTAACTGTCGATATTATAACAAGCCTTTACTCACAGGGATTTAGAAATATCATTGTTTTACCTGGCCATCTAGGATCGGCTCAGATTATTGGTCTTGAGTTAGCGTGTCAAGAACTTCTCAAGAAATACGAAAAATTGAAAATTTCATTGATTGACCTTACCAAATTTTTGGAGAAAATACCTGAAGGATTAATAGAAGAAAAATTTGGTCATGCTGGTGAAGTAGAAACCTCCCTAATGCTCGCTCTTGACCCAGAAATTGTAAAAATGACAGATGCTACATCCGAGAAACCAGTATTCCCAGCTCATCAAATTGTAAGAGACTCTAGGAAGTTCATGAAATCCGGCGTTATGGGAAATGCTAAGATTGCCTCTATAGAAAAAGGTACAACTATTTTAGACCTATTCGTAAATGAAATCTCAAAAGTGATTCTTGGAATCGGCGAGGATTAAAGCCTAAACAAGCATTTCTCTGGATGCAGATAGGATGAAGTCTATAGAGGAAACATTGAGAAAGATAATTTTACGAAATATTATCGATGGTGACATAGATACAGCATTGGAACTTCTGAGCAAAGAATACAATGTTCCTATACCAAAGTATCGCATTGGAACGGTAAAAGGCCACAGAGGCGCAGCAGGCTGTTACATTGAGAGAAAAAAAACGATTGTATTCGCAAATAGCGAAATCCTACGAAACCCACTAGTCGTATTGCATGAGTTTTATCATCACATGATCTCCTCAGTGACTTTAAAAGGAGGAGGTACAGACAAAAATGCTGAAAGGTTTGTTAGACGTTTTCTTTCGATAAAATCATGTTGAAAATAAAAAATGATTATGCAAGTCATTTTTTAACTGTTGTTTCTTCCATTAGTGTCAGAACTGCCATAGAATCCCCTACAGGCCAACTAATGAATTCTACCAAGATTCCTCCAAACGTCTTAGGATGAATGAAAAAGCATCTACTATCTTTACTTACAACTTTATAGCCGCTCTCTTCAGATTTTTTCGCCCAATAATCTAAATTATCAACTTCGAAACAGAAATGATGTATACCATCTCCATGACGTTCGATATATTTCTCAATGGTTTGATTGCCATGTGGATATATCAATTCGATGTACGCATTTCCTACCGGTAAAAACGTAACATCTACACCTTGGATTTCATTATACCAAGTTCGGTCCTCTAAATCTATGAAACTCTTGAGAAGATCTTTGATATTATTGGTTTTAACAACAATACCTACATGATGAAATCTTATTTTTTCAGGTTTCCTATCGATAAATTTCTCCAAATTTATTTTACTCCTGGATCTTCAATAGTCTGACAAGTTTGTTGTCCCGCCATTTAACTAATTCTTCAAGCTTCTTTTCTTTAATCATTGGTAGTTGCTCTACGCCCTTGATTGCCTTTAATGATGCATGGTAAGGTATCTGTTTCCAATCATCCATTGTCTTCCAGTATTCATTAAAGCCATGCTGTATCGTGTCTATATGATACTTCAAACCTCCAGGTCCACCTCCAAGGTGAAGTGTTAGAAATGGTCCCATTATCCCCCATCTAGCTCCAGGTCCAGCCCAACATGCCTTATCAACATCCTCAACTGATGCGACTCCACTATTCACTAGATTTAATGCTTCTCTCCAAAGTGCAGCTTGCAATCTATTTCCAATGAAACCTGGCACCTCTTTTTTCACCTTGACCGGTATCTTATCTAACGTCTCCATAAATTGGTAGGTTATCTCTACAGTCTCCTCCGAGGTTTTTTCACCTGGAACGAGTTCAACAAGTCTTAGTAGTAGAGGCGGATTCCAAGGATGAGCTACTATACATCTCTCAGGTTTGCTTGCAGCTTTCTGTATCTCTGTCATAAGGAGGCCCGAAGAGCTTGTTCCTATAATAGCGGAATCATTCTCTTTATCAATTTCTGAAAATATTTTTTTCTTAACATCATAGCTTTCAAATGCCGATTCTTGGACATAATCTGCATCTGATACACATTCTGCAATGCTTTCCGTCAATGTTATTCTATTCAAAGCTGAAGCGGCATCATTTTTTGCAATTAGACCTTTATCGGCTAAGAATTCTGCGCTTGATTTTATTCTTTCCATAGCACTTTTTATGAGCTCTGGGCTCATGTCATATACAGACACATTGTAGCCCTTTATGGCGAAAAGAGTAGCCCAGCTATGCCCTATAGTACCTACACCTATACAAGCGATATTCTTTACTTTCAAACCTCTAGCCTCCACCATACTACAAAAGGCAATGATATATGAATTGTAAGGCTGAACCACAGGAATATTGTTTCTAGGTCAACGTATCAGATAAATAGTTGATTATGTGTCCGTTGTAAGGATGCTATATTGAGGAAGAGTAAACCTACTTTGATCAAAGCTGCAAAAATCATTGTCATAGTGGGAGCCATATTGATGATCTCGCTAAGCATCATGAGTATTGCGGGCAGAATCTTAGCCCTGCCTTTCTATGCTCCCATCGGTCTGACATCAGGGGTGTATATTTTCGCTTCATTGTTCGGAGGAATATTGGCCTTGATTCTTAGCAGAAAAGTTGGCGGTATGATTTGGACTTTGATTATTATTGGAATTGGAATTTTTGGTGGCGGACTAGGCGGACTATTGGTTTTCATAGGTGGGATAATAGCCATCATTGCAAGAGTAAGTTGAAATAGGCTAATCACTTTTGATTTGAGAATTCAATTTGAAGAAATTTTCCCAATAAATCTCCTCCCATATCGGATCAGAATTATAACCACAATAATAGAGACCGCTAACAAGATTGGTATAGTGTTCATAGGGTTAATCAAATTATAACTTTGAGTTGATGATCGAATAACATTACCCGCCGCATCAACCACAACAATCTCATATCTTACATTAGTATCAGGAGGCTGAGCAGGTATTGACCCTACCCATATCCCCTTCCAATTTGATCCTTCATCAAGCCTCATTCCAATTATTCGCCATTCACCATCATTCACCGAATAGTTAAGAAAAGCTTTCATTACCCCCGTTTGAATATCAGTTGTATTGACTTTCAATTCAAGAGGTTGTCGCTCCACAGAATTTGATGGAATTCTTGAGATATCCAATATCTCTGGTGGACTAGTGTCATCGGGTATTAGTGTAATCAATTGCTGAAACTTTTCGACAGCTAATCGAATAAGTGAAAGACTCTCATCCTCATGTACTTTATCTTCCGTCTCAAAGTAGAGCGAGATCTCTTCGGTACTTTCTACATTGAGTTTCACAACCTCAAGAAAAGCATCATGGAAATTTTCCCATTGCATAGGTAAAACAAGTTCTTCAGCAACAGTCTGTATATCCTTATACTCTTCAATCAATGGCTTCATTCGTAGTATAGCTTCTTCAGAAGAAGTTTTGTTCTGCGTATAATCTTTGTGAAGCTCTCCCACTTTGAAATTCAGGTTTTCCATGGTTCGAAAAATCGAGTCAACCTCATTTTTATAATCGGTCCATTGCTGAGAATATCCCAAGTCAACTATAGAGAATACTACAACCAAACCGATCGAGAATAAAATAAGCAGTCTTGGTATCGACAAATCGAAATTCATTTTCCTGATCACATGATCCGATCCTAGATTATTCTACTGGTCAATAAAAAACATCTCTTAAATAAGTGTCAGACTCAGCGCATAGATTCTTCTTTCCAGAACGCCTGTACGGACTCAACAAAACTGATATTAGCTTATCACAGGTTAATACCTGCATCGCGATCTAGCGGTTGATCAAGAATGGTTGATGGAACATTCTCATTAAAGAAGATCCTAGTTCCAACAAATGGCCAAGCCCATTCTGTCAGAGCTTGCCAATATGCAGTAACATTAGCCCAGCTTACGAGCACCGAAATCATCGGCATTCATGTTATGCCCAGCCAAGTATCAAGAATATTTGAGGAAAGAAGACATTCTGACGAGATCTCTAGCGATTTTGTCGGACAATATCGGAAAGAGGGCGCAGAACATCTCAAACAAATCGAAAAAATATGTGACAGAGAAAATGGTAGACATCACACACTTCTATTAGAAGGTTATCCACCTGAAGAGATATTGAAGACACCCCCAAAAGAAAATGCAAACTTAATAGTTCTTGGTATACGTAGCTAGCTAACAGATTCTTTGATTGGAGTTGACTAGGATTGGCAGGAGTAGCAGTAATAGCTGAAAAACATCTCGCAACCGGTTTTAGACTTGCAGGAGTTGAAGCTTTTCCAATAGAAAACATTGAAGAGGCCAAAACTACTCTATCTAGAATCCTTACCGAAGAGAAACATGATATTATCTTTCTCACAGAAAGACTTTCAAAGGAACTCCATAATGAGAAAGCAAAGGTCCTATCTCGTGGAAAAGGAAAACCTATCTTCGCAATATTTCCAGATTTCCATGGACCTACTGGCCAACGAACCCGTGAACTTCATGATTTGATAAGCGAATCGGTTGGAGCAGAATTAAAATTTGAGTGACGAAATTTGTCAAAAGAAATTGAAGAACTAATGACAATTGTTGAGCAGGAGAAAGTGGCAGAGAATGCAATTGAGCAAGCACGGCGAAACTCTGAAGAGACAATCAAGACAGCAAAGGAAAACGCAAATAAGATTATAATGGAAGCCAAAAGCGTTGATTCAGAAGAGTCTCAACATGAAATGAATAAAGAGTCCGAAGAAAAAAAACGACGTTTACAAGAGGAACATAAACGTAAACTAGACTCCTTGAATAAATGTGCTGAAACCAATCTTGAGCAAGCCGTGAAAAAGATTATTGAAAATGTTATGAAGGTGACGATTTGAGCATAACAAACTTCGCGACTCACATAGAAAAAGAGACAAAATCAGAAATTGAAGAGATACGACGCAAGGCTGAAAACGAAGCTAATCAGATAGTTGAAGAATCTAAAAAGAAAGCACAGGACATTATCAAAGAACAGAAACATAAAATGACCCAAGAGAAATTTATCAGAGAAAGATCTGAACTTGCTATCATTCGAATGAAGCAAAATACTGAATTAGTGAAGACCAAGTCTGAGTGGCTCGACCGCGCTTTCGATGAGGCTCAGAAAAAACTTTTCGAACTATTAAAAGATACTAACTCACCCACCTACAAGAAGTTTCTAAACGATATAATCGTCGAAGGCATAGTTAGCATGAAAGGCTCAAAATTAATTATACAATCTGACCAGAAAACAAACGACTTACTAAAGAAGAATAGTGCGACAATCACAAAATCCGCTTCAAAAGTAAAAGGAGATCACATTGATCTTAAATTTGAGCAAAATCCCGGCATTCGGATAGGAGTAATTATTCAATCAGACGACAAGCGTCAATATTATAATAATACGCTAGAAGCTCGACTCACTGGAACTAGAGAGAGTTTCAGTGGAGATGTATACACTCTACTGTTTGAAGGAGTTGATTAAGATAGTTAAATCAAGAACGGGGAAAATCAGGTGGATCAGTGGATCAGTTGTCGTGGGCTCTGGAATTAAAGACATAGAAATGGGCGAGATAGTAGAAGTTGGTAAAGACCGACTTATTGGTGAAGCCATAAGAGTAGGATCAGAGGAATTTACTGCTCAACTATATGAGAACGCTACAGGTGTCAAGCCAGGTGAAGAAATAATTGGTAGTGGCAAGCGTCTAGTCGCTGAACTAGGAGTCGGTTTGATCAATAACATTATTGATGGAGTTGGAAGACCACTCGATAAAATCATGGAACAAACAGGAGCTTTCATAACAAGAGGCGCCAAAGTCAATACGCTTTCCCGAGAGAAGAAGTGGCACTTCAAGCCCGCGATGAACAAAAATGACGTTGTTGGTCCTGGAGATGTTATAGGGGCAGTTCAAGAAATGCCATTATTGACGCACAAGATAATGGTTCCACCTAGAATTCGAGGCAAACTTACCCAGATAAAAGAAGGTGAATACACGGTTGAAGATGCTGTGGCGACAATAGAAAGTGATGGACAAAAAGTAGACCTTAAATTAATGCAAGAGTGGTCTATCAGAATCCCACGACCATTCGCTCCTGGCGGAAGATTATCTCTCGACGATCCACTTGTGACAGGCCAAAGAGTCATTGATACTTTCTTCCCACTTCCACGAGGAGGCACCGCAAGTATCCCTGGCGGTTTCGGAACTGGAAAGACGGTGATGCTCCATCAACTTGCTAAATGGTGTGCCGCCCAAGTAATAGTATACGTCGGCTGTGGCGAAAGAGGAAATGAAATGTGTGAAGTCTTATCAGACTTTCCTGAACTGATAGACCCAAGAACGAAGAGACCTCTAATGGAACGAACAATCCTGATTGCAAATACGAGTAACATGCCAGTGGCAGCGAGGGAGGCAAGCATATACCTCGGAGTAACAATCGCCGAGTACTATCGAGACCAGGGATATGACGTGGCCTTGATGGCGGACTCAACCTCGAGATGGGCTGAAGCCCTCAGAGAAATATCAGGTAGACTGGAGGAAATGCCTGCAGAAGGCGGTTACCCAGCATACCTTCCAGATAGAGTTGCAGAATTCTATGAAAGAGCTGGAAGAACCAAATCTTTGGGCAAACCTGAAAGAGAAGGATCAGTCTCTATAATTGGAGCAGTCTCACCTCCTGGTGGAGACTTTAACGAGCCAGTAACAATTCACACTTTACGATTTACAGGCGTATTCTGGGCACTAGATCGAGATCTAGCTTACAGTCGACATTTCCCAGCGATACACTGGCTCAAGAGCTATAGTCTTTATGTTGACCGACTTCTCGGATCACGGGCTACAAGCCATAGCCAATACGCTGACAAGATAACTAACTATTGGGAGGAAGCACTTCACGAAGACTTTGGTAAACTCAGAGGAAGAGCTCTAAAGATCCTAAGTGAGTCCGCTGAGATAGAATCTATTGCAAGAATCATGGGCGAAAGCGCTCTTCCTGACGACCAAAGGCTAATACTACTAGAATCTGAACTGATCAAGGAAGCTTTCTTAAGACAATTTGCATTCCATGAGGTCGATGCTTTCTGCGAAATGGATAGACAAGTAGCTCTACTTCATACCCTGCTAAATTTCTACGACAAGACCAGTAATCTTGTTGATAACGGTGTACCCGCAGAAAGAATCAAATCATTACCACAGATATCAAAACTCGAAAGAGCAAAAGAAGATAAGAGCGGTATTAAGGGTCTACAAACATTATCCGAAGAGATTGATGTAGAAATCGGTAAGCTCAAAGAAGAGTATGGAATAGCGTGAGAGGTGCAGATTCATGGAATCAATGTTAGGAAAAACTCATGGCCTAATTCATCGTGGACTAAAAGAAATTAGAGGATCACTCCTAATGGTCGACAACGTCGAAAATGTAGGCTACGATGAAATGGTAACAGTGCGTGCTCCAGACGGAACAGAACGCATGGGTAGAGTTCTAGAGGTCGGCAGAGGAAAAGCGGTTATCCAGATCTTTGGAGGTGAGATGGGATTACAGGTAGATTCAGCCATAAATTACACTGGATCAGCTTTTAAAATACCGCTCTCAAACGAATTCTTAGGAAGAATCTTCAATGGTGTCTTTCAACCCATTGATGATGGTCCACCAATCATCTCCAGCGAGATGGAAGACATTAATGGTTCTCCAATAAATCCAAAAGCTCGCACATATCCAAATAATTTCATACAAACTGGAGTCTCGGCAATTGACGGAATGTTGTCGCTTGTTCGAGGACAGAAGCTACCAATATTCTCTGAAAGTGGTTTGCCTCACAATAGACTAATCGCCCAAATAGCTAGACAAGCCACTGTCCTGGGAGAGAAAGAGGAGTTTGCCATAGTTTTCTCAGCGATGGGACTTAGGCATGACGAAGCTGAATATTTCATAAATGAATTCCGAAATTCAGGAGCTTTGGAACGTTCAATAATTATTCTAAATCTCGCTGACGATCCAGCTATTGAAAGACTCTTTACACCCCGTATAGCATTAACAGCCGCCGAATATGTTGCCTTCAAGCTTGGAATGCATGTTCTTGTGATTCTTAGTGACATGACAAACTACGCAGAAGTTCTAAGAGAACTTAGTGCTGCCAGAGAAGAAGTCCCCAGCAGGAAAGGCTACCCAGGATATCTCTACAGTGACCTTGCATCTATATATGAAAGAGCCGGAGTAATCAAGGGGATGTCCGGATCACTTACTCAAATGCCAATCTTGACAATGCCTGGAGGAGATATTCAACATCCAATTCCTGACCTGAGCGGATACATAACAGAGGGACAAGTTTTCCTTGACCGTGATCTCTACATGAGAGGCGTGTATCCACCGATAAATGTCCTACCCTCACTTTCTAGACTAATGAGAAAAGGGATAGGAAAAGGTAAAACAAGAGACGATCATGGAGACGTTGCCGATCAGCTATATGGCGCATATGCGAGGGGACGCCAAGCCCGTGACCTATCCAGAATAGTCGGTGAAGTAGGACTCAGTGAGGATGAAAAATTATATCTCAAGTTTGCAGACAATTTCGAGACTCGATTTATTAATCAAAAAGAATATGAGAATAGAACCATAGAAGACTCGCTCGGTATCGCTTGGAAACTACTTTCTATACTTCCAGAGAAAGGACTTACAAGAATACATGAGGAATACCTAGAGAAATTCTACTCGAGAACTGAGGTCCCAACACAAACAGAGTAGGTTCTATGCAGTGAGCGTCACCGGAAGAGCCGCCGTCTCAAGAGGAATACTCCTCAGACTCAGAGAGCAGCTCGAATTCACAAAAAAAGGTCAAGAACTACTAAAGATGAAAAGAGATCATCTAGCCTCTGAAGCAAATAAGCTACTCTCAAAGTTAGCTGAAAGAAATGAACTTGACAGACAACTCATGGAAGCATATGAGAATCTAAAAGCTGCGTATCTTAACATTGGGTTTTCGGCCCTAGATTCTCAAGCTGCCACAGTCAACGAAATGGGAGTAAGAGTAAGACCAAGAAGTATTATGGGCGTAATAGTCCCCGAAGTCGTAATAGAAAAAAAAGCCGACATAGGATCTATTTCAAGCCCTTCAGCGTATAAAGCAGCATCAAAACTTAATGGTATTATGGAAAAGCTCATCCAACTAGCAGAGGCGGAATCACGTCTGGAAAGTATAGCATATGAATTAATGATGACAAATCGTAAGGTAAATTCTTTGGAGAGAGTATTGATTCCCGGACTCATCGAATTAATAAGATATGTTGAAGGCAGATTAGAAGAAGAATCACTTGAAGAATTTTTCAGAGCAAAATGTGTGAAAAAAGTGATCAGGAGAGCCAAACAATGAAATCGCCATCTACAATCTATTTAGTGACAAGAACACATGGCATGCGAACACACCTTTTGACCGACGAGAATTTTAAGGCTATGGCAAAATTAAGAAGTCTTTCCGAAATTGTTGACCAACTCCTTAGAAGTGATTATGCTGCGGAGATTGGAAAACTGCCAAGTGAACAAGTTGATTCATCAAAACTTGAAATGATATTTCTTAAAACATTGGTAGAACGATTCTTTAATTTGACAAAGAATGCTAAAGGAAAGGGTCGAGAGTTTCTTGAGAATTATGTCGCAAGAATAGAAATTGAGAATTTGAAGAGAATCCTAAGGGCAAAACACACCGATGCTGAAATTGAGGATCACAAACTAATACCTCTCGATAGACAATACACTCTGATAAATTTCCCAGCACTCATCAAAGCCAAAGATATTGAAGAAGTAACAGCTTTACTTCGAGAGACCCCCTACGCATCTTTAGCTCGAAGGATAGATGACTACAAGAAGCTAGGGGCAACAATAATTCTTGAATCACACTTAGACTCGATTTACTTTGATAAAGTCTGGGAAAAAGTAGAAAAACTTGAGAATAAAAAGAGTATAAAAAAACTTGTTGGAGAAGAGATTGATCTCAGTAATCTTAAATTAATCCTTACTTTAAAAATGAAAGAGATAGCATCTAGACAAATTGAAGAAATGGCCATATCAATATCGTATCGACTCCGTAAGACGAACATTAGGAGATTAGCTCAAGGAAGGCTTGAAGATTCTCCAGAAGCTCTAGTTGGAACACCTTATGTTAATACCACAATAGAGATCCTTAGAAAAACTGATCCAACGATTGAACTTGAAACAATTCTTTCCAAGAAGCTATATCAGAATGCCTCATTTGCGCTTAGGAACTCATCTCTGGAATTTGGATATGTAGTCGCTTATCTTATGATGTGTGAGAGAGAGGCAAGAAACCTTGTCACCATTACTACAGCATTAGACCTAGGGGTTACAGAAGAGAATCTCCTTCAAAGACTCTTCATCTGAATAGATAATAAATGATTGATACTGGCAAGACTATATTCAGATCTTGCCGAGGATCATTATAGCCACGACTAATCCGTATATTGCCAGACCTTCACCAAGTCCTGCAAAGATCAGAACCCAAGTATTCAGCTCCGGCCGCTCCACCATTGCAGCCATACCCGCTGAGGTAGAACCAAAGATAGCTATTCCCGCTCCGATTCCTGATAGCCCAACAGCAAGTCCAGCAGCAATTAGACCCATGCCAGAACTTTCGAGGGTGCTTGCCCCATGATCCTCAGTTTCCTGAGCAGCTGTTGCCGAAACTTGAATACCCAAAACCAACAGTGCTATGATGAAAGGTACTAAAAGTATGAAATTTCTAATCAATATTTTTTTACTCGATTTTTTACCCATTTCACATCAACCAGCCGGAATAGATGTTGAAGCTTAGCTCTCAATATTTAATTCTTATGTAAAAGATGGAGGTAATGAAAATGGCTTATAGGGCGTTCCACTTCCGGAGTAAAACTTTGTAAAGAATTCATAATAAGTAAGCCTCATAGATTGTATCAAGATAGCTAATCCTTCAATTAGGATCACAAGAATGTTCATCAACATATAACTCGGTATTACTCCAATTACCGACGCTAAAATAAGTGCAGACAATCCTAAAGCACCATGGGCTATGGCAAACGCCGCCAATCGAACATATGAGATAGAGTTAGTCAATAGTGAAAGAAAGGTCTCAATGAATTCAGAGAATCCTTTTAACAACTGCGCGATAATGTCTACCTTACCAGCAATCAGACCCTCTATAAGTGGAAAGAGAAATATCAGGCCTAACAGACTCATTGCCATTATTGTTAAGATCCAATTTTCAGCAAAGGCTGAAAGAGACAGAGTTCTAGTATATTCTACCGCAAGTAGTACACCAACAATGTAGTAAGCTAATACTATGATTGAGAAAATTGTTTTGTGTTTATCTCCCGCCCTAATTGTATTTATTATCTTCAGGATTAAACCCAATCCGATCTGAATTACTCCGAAAATCAATGCAACAACAATTATTGCAGTTTGATTATGGAACGGACTAAAAAGAAGAGGTGGAATTACTCCTGGTAAAAGAAAGAATTCTCCATAAAGGAACCCAAAAATCATCGATGATGTCCCACATGCCAAGATGATAGTGCCAAGTTTGTTTACAGCTTTAGCAGATATGCTCAAGAGTTCTCGCTGAAGATTTCGTAGCATTAAACCTATAATAACGAAGACAAGTCCGCTACCAACATCCCCAAACATAAAACCAAACATGACTGAGAAAAGAACAGTCATTATTGCTGTCGGATCTACCTCTCTATAGTTTGGTGTGCCTCTTAATATTGTAAGTAGCTCGAAAGACTGCATCACACCCTTATTTTGCATCTTAACTGGAGGCTTGTCATGTGAACTAGGATCCTCAAGCTTCACATATGCTGCCCCAGAAGTTGCCTCAATTACCGCATTTGCAACTTCCTCAGCCTTCTCTTCAGGCACCCAACCATGAGCCAGACTCATTCTGCTAGTTCGACTGAGATTTGATCTTGCTTCTTCAAGGTTTAGAGTCCCACGCACTACTGGTTCATATTTCTTCGACTCTTCCCGGAATTTCTTTCCGATCTCTCTTATTGAATTCTCAATAGTTTGAACTTCATTTTTTTTCTCTGTTATATTCGATACAACATCGTGAAGAGCTTCTTCAGGATTAGGATTTATCGCATCATGGAAAACCATTTCATTGAAGTTGAGCAGTGGGAGCGCGCTTTCGATATGTGATTTGTCATCATTCAACCCAGTGATAATAACAAAGTCTTCTTTTCGTGTTTCGGTAAAAGAAGTGAAATTGACACTTGTACCTTCTGTGTATCTGTTGAGTCTGGGAGCCAGCTCTCTTTGTATTAAACCAGCCTTGACAAATATGTGTTTGAAATCGCCTAGTTGATCTATTCTTAGATTGTATTTTTTAAGGATGGCAAGTTTATCGGCTAAACTCTTCAATCCATCTAGGTCACCTTGAAGAGATTCTAGACTGTTAAGCTCTTTGTCAAGTCTAGACTCATAATCCGCGATGTAGGCTTCAATATTTTCAAGGGCAGGAAAATCCGACAGTGTTTCAGTAGGAGTTTTAGAGAAGCTGTTTTTGAATCGATTAAGGAAACTCTTTTTTATTTTCTCCTCTGGGGGTAGCGAAGATAGAACCGAACCTATTCTTTGTTGTAGTTTGACATATTTTTCGGATTTCTCAACATTATCGACTTTTTTGAATCCTTTGATAGTATAGTCGTTTACTAGTTGGACAGTTCCTAATCTTCCAAGAATTTTTAATAAGTTATCTTCAAAGGTTAATGGAACTGCTGCATACAGCCTCTTCATAGGTGTCGCTTTAAACAATATACATTTTACCTGCCCATTTATTATCGGTTCTGATTTTTACTTATCAGATATCTTCACTTACTGCTTCGGAAATGGTTGGCATTTGCCTTGCTTTCTCAGACAATAGTGAAGACCATCCGAACTAACACCATTACTACACTATTATATTTTTTTCTAAGGGGAGTTTTATGGGCTTAAAGCTCCAGAAGGTCCCATTTCACTGATTCTTGATAGTTATTTCCATTGTGATATCGGTTAATGGGCGGTCTCTATCACCGACCTCAACGGATCCTATTGCCAGTAGAACATTTTCACCTTTAATCAATTTTCCAAATATCGAATGTTTTCCATCTAAATGTGGAGCTGGCGCTACTGTGATAAAGAATTGTGAACTACCTGTATTTGGACCGCTGTTAGCCATCGATAATACGCCTAACGAATCATGTTTTAGTTCTGGAACTATCTCATCAGGAATAGTCTTCCCAGAGTCACCCGTCCCTGTTCCAGTAGGGTCACCACCTTGGATCATAAACCCTTTGACAACGCGATGAAATATTATTCCATCGTAGAACCCTTGATTAGCTAAAGATATGAAATTACTCGTGGTAATAGGGGCTTTATCTTCATGAAGTTCAAATTCCATCGTTCCCATGTTTGTAACAATCACGGCTATCCTATTTCTTGATGTAGGTTGAGTCTCCGGCATATCAGGTTTAGGCCCCCATGTATAGATGAAAGTCCCAACAATGATTAATAAGATTAGAACTCCAAGAAAAATTTGCAGTTTTTTTTGCTTTTTCTTTTTCTCTTCCTTTTTTAATTGTTTCATTCGATATTTCTTGCTCATTTGAGTTCCTTCTATTATGTCAAAGTCAGATCATATATTGATTTAGGAAAATTACAACATATCGAGTCATAGAATTTCTTCACCAAAAAAAGGAAAGTCTTTGGAGACTCATCAGAAAAGATGCACCCAATAGTAAGCGCGCACTTGGTTGTAACTCCAAGATTATCATTCATAATTATTGGGTTCATTGCAAAACATCAATGGAGAAATACCACGCGCTTAAATCGGATCCAACATAATATTGTTAGGGATCAGGTTGCGGCAAATCCTTTCCATTTCCTTATTCGTCTATCTCCTGCTATCGTTTTATCCGTTGAATCATGTATTGTGTGAATCAAATGAAACACCAGATAATATTATACAATCAATAAGGGATGGCGATGCCCCAGCTAATGCTGATATTATAGGCGTAATTTTCAATCCCAGCGAGTTCGCACCACCAGGTTTAATCGATATATGGTTTGGCGTTGCTGGTGATTTCGAGAAAGGCCTAACTGAAGAGAACATAGAGTATTTTATTTTTTTCTATGATAGTGAGAGTACTCCATTCGGTAGTGCATTAAGTCAAGTCAGAATTTTTGTTTGGATGAATAATAAAACAATTGATGGATGGTATTATGAAAAGGGACAAACATCGAAGTTACGTTTTGAATTGTTGCCCGAGACGCATACTATTATTGTTCAAAACATAAATCTCAAAGAGTTAGGATTCCAGCCAGAAGATGACAAATATGTCTTCTATGTGAGTGTCGCAAGTTTTCTCCGTGTGGGAGAGGATTTATGGCAGTCACTTGATTTTGAACCTGATGCACCCTCTGGAGATATAGAAGATTCCGAAAATTATCATGCAAGAATTGTCGTCAGCAAATTAAAAGTATCGACACCTACAGAAACACCTCAATCGCCTACCATGTCAGAAACAGTATCGTCGACACCAAGTCCAACTCAAACTACTTTTGAAGAATGGTTAGTTCCAATCTTAATAGTGATAGGATTAGTTGTTGGTGCATTAATATTCATTTATGGTAGGAGAGATTCTCGCAAAGAAAAGAAAAAAAAGGGTTGAGAGTAGGTACTTTATCCTTAGCATTTGGCTTCCCACACTAAAAAACACGTTCAAAAAAATGGCGATATTTAGAAGTCGCTGGCGCTCTGGATCCAACCTAAACTCGCGGAATATTTATAGCCCTCACACTAACCAAACGTTGAGAAGATCGGTGAGTAATACTGAAAAATTCCTATAAAGCAAATTACTATAAAATAACATAGAATGTTGAGGAATTAATGTGCCTGACAAAATGAGTCTTCATGATTTCAATATACGAGAAGCAACTTTGCAAGATCTCCCTGTTTTAGTGCGTCATAGGAGGGTTATGTTCGTTGAAGCTACAGGTGCCAAAGGCGATAAGGAACTTGATACAATGGACGATGGTTATAAGAAACATATTCAGAAATCACTTCCCATAGGCACTTTCAAAGCTTGGATAATTGAGACGAAAGAGGGCAAGATAGCCGCCAGCGGCGGCATAACAGTATATGAGCAACCACCTAGACCACAAGATGAAACGTTGAGATACGTATATGTACACAGCATTTATACTGAGTCAGAATACCGATGCCGAGGTATAGCCAGAAAGATACTTACCACGATCGTAGATTATTGTAGAGACAAGAAGTTCAAGACATTGACATTACATGCTGTGGAAGCCAGTAAACCCCTTTATGAATCCTTCGGATTTAAGCCAACAACAGAGATGCGGATGTTTCTCTAGAGGCCCAAAAAACTGACCTTTATGAATAAATTTCGAATAGCATTAATCATAATATTAATGGCTATTTCACTAAATTATGCCCATGCTAATGCACATGCATCATCCAACATCCTTCTGACAGAAGAAGGTTATTGGACATATTATGTAGATTCAAAAAGCACATTGTATGGTACAGGAGATTACCCAGGAGAATTCAGTACATCCATCACGGTTCAAGGACATGGCAATATAAAACACATCAATTCAACAATCCTCATTTTTGAAAAGAAACAAGAGATCAATTTCAAAATAAAAGGTAGCGGTTATTATGATCAAGAAACTAAAAATGAGACACACACTTTTACTGAAAACTCTGTAATTGACCGTAAGACACTTACTTATTTATCTAGAGAAATTAAAGGCGAAATCGAAGGAGAAGAAATTCAAGATGAACTCATAGTCGGAATGCCTGTAACCGAGTTCATATCACCCGAACTTTCTGTAGGCCAATATGCAGAATATTATTCAATAGATGGATTGATAAATTGTCAGGTTTCCCACAGCGAAACAGATTATGAAGGAACAAAACTACAAACAATAATATTACGTTATTTTGGTCCTACAGCACAAGATCCGTGGCTTGAAACCAACGGGACAGCCAAACACACATTCACATTCGAAAAAAACACAGGACTTTTGATATCATCATCCAGTACCACAGAAGCAACCAGCATGAAGGGCAGGCGAATTACGACATATGAGTATCAACTTGATTCGACTTCATTTTGGAGATCAGAAGAGCTGCCCCCACAAGCTTCAACGACTTCTGTTCCTTCTACGGTAGAGACATCCACTGAGACAGTAATTAAAGAGAATGAAACTCCCATGACTCAATCGGATTACTTTGTACCAATCCTAATTGTAGCTATAATCTCTGTTATCGTAATAGCCTTGATTGAAGTAAAACGAAATACTTTTAGAAACAACCACACAAGCCAAGAGGACATTTCGGAATCCAAAAATTTAGAAAAATCATAATCTAAAATATTTTCATTTAAGATCTAAAAAAAAAATGTGGTGCTAGGTTTTAGACCTAGCGTGTGCGTCCTATGTTGTAGATTGCCTTTACAGCCATTATTATAGCTGCAGGTGCGACGAAGGGGGCCAATGTGACTAATATTGTATCGATTCCAGTACCTACTCCCGGCAATACGCCATCTACCAAGAGAAAGGCGCCACCTCCATTAGCAACCAACAGAGCTATAGCAGCTACCAGGAATGGAGTAGTTTCCTTCTCAGTGACTGTCGTTAGACCGACAATAACTCCCAAGATCAGCATTAAAAGTGGCACATATCCTCCCATAGCTCCACCAACAGCAGCAGCAATACCCGCTAGAAGCGCTATTATAACTCCTGCTATGAACGCCCATCTTCCGATTGTTTCAATGTTCATATTTTAATCACCATAGGACACTTCCAGATTTTTTAAATATATAACTTTCCAACGGTAC